>JAUYSN010000161.1 GCA_030696235.1 Sulfuricella sp.
AGATGTCTTTTTCGGTGACTTTCTTGCCGCGGCCGAAGCCGCCTTGTTTTTTAACCTTGAGAACGGTGATGCCTTGGCGCCGCAGCATGGCATGCACTACCGCCTCACCCGGTGCGCTCATCTCGCCCTTTACGGCTTTGCCTTTTTTATCCGTTCCCTCCCAGGCGAAGAGGAGGTCTTTCACCGCTTCCTTTTTTTTTGCGACGGCCATGCTTATCCCTTTACACGTTGGTGACGGCTTCGATTTCTTCCAGCGTTGTCAGTCCGACCTTCACCTTGAGCAGGCCGGACTGACGCAGATCACGTACGCCTTCGCGCTTTGCCTGGTCGGCGATGTCATGCGCGGTGCCGTTTTTCATGATGATGCGGCTCATTTCGTCGCTGATCGGCATGACCTGGTAGATGCCGACTCGCCCCTTGTAGCCGGTGCCCTTGCAGATTTCGCAACCGATATGGCCATAAGGCTGCCAGCTGCCGTCGAGATCTTCCTCGGTATAGCCGGCGCGCAATAGTGCCTCCCTGGGAATGTCGATGGGCTGTTTGCACTTGCACAGGCGCCGCGCCAGGCGCTGTGCGGTAATCAGGATCACTGCGGAGGCGATGTTGAAAGGGGCGACGCCCATATTCATCAGGCGGGTCAAGGTGGCGGGCGCATCGTTGGTATGCAGGGTGGACAGAACCATGTGGCCGGTTTGCGCTGCCTTGATGGCGATGTCCGCCGTTTCCAGGTCGCGGATCTCACCCACCATGATGACATCCGGATCCTGACGCAGGAAGGCCCTGAGCGCTGCAGCGAAATTCAGTCCGGCCTTGTCGTTGACGTTGACCTGGTTGATGCCGGGAAGGTTGATCTCGACAGGGTCTTCCGCGGTGGAGATGTTAATGCCCGGTTCGTTCAGGATATTCAGGCAGGTATACAGCGATACGGTTTTGCCGCTGCCGGTCGGCCCGGTCACCAGCACCATGCCATAGGGCCGCTTGACGGCATTGAGCAGAAACTCTTTCTGGTCCGGCTCGTAGCCCAATGCGTCAACCCCCAGCGTGGCGATGGTCGGGTCGAGAATCCGCATCACGATTTTCTCGCCGTACAGGGTGGGCAGGGTGCTGACGCGAAAATCGATGGCGCGGTTTTTGGACAGCACCAGTTTCATGCGGCCGTCCTGCGGTATGCGCTTTTCCGAAATATCGAGCTTGGAAATCACCTTGATGCGGGAGGAAAGTTTATCCTTGATCGCCAGGGGCGGCTGCGCTGCTTCATAGAGTATGCCGTCGAGGCGGTAGCGGATACGGTAGTATTTTTCGTAAGGTTCGAAGTGGATATCGGATACCCCGGCATTGATCGCGTCCAGCAGCATTTTCTGGAGGAAACGGACGACTGGGGCGTCATCAACCTCGGCGCTGGCACCCTCATCTTTCTGTGCTAGCGCTTCCTCGTCGGTGAATTCTAGGTTGAGGTCTTCACCAGCCAGATTCTGTAGTGTAGTGTCGGTGGCTTCAGCAATTTTTTCTATCAGCTTGCCGAGCTTGTCGTCCTCCACCACCACCGGTTCAACCGTGAGGCTGGTTTTGAAACGCACATCGTCCAGGGCGCGCAGGTTGGCTGGATCGGAGGTGGCGATGAACAGACGATTGCCGCGCTTTTGCAGGGCCAGAACGCGCCGGCTTCTGATCAGCTTGGCATCGAGCACGTCATTGGGCAGGTGATCCACATCGATGGCAGCCAAGTCCAGCAGGGGAAAGCCGAAGGTCCGCGCAGCAAATTCTGCAACTTCCAGGGGGCTCATTTTTTTGCTTTGCACCAACTGGGCGACAAAGCCGGTCTCAGCGGCGCCGGCCTGGGACTGAATGGCTTCGGCATCGGCTTCCAGCAGGCGCCCGCTTTGTACCAGTGCGTTGGCCAGTCCGCTGAGCTTGGTCGAAGTTGTTGCTGCTGCCATCTGGGGTTGTCCGCTTAGGGATTAAAAACAGCCCAATAATGCACTTGGCAAGTTTTTTTGTAAAGGCGGCGGAGTCTATTCCGAGGCGGATATAAGAAGCGGGAAAATACGCACGACTTTGACGATGCGATCCTGAGTCTGGACAATTTCCAGTGTATGCCCGTTGATTTTGAAGCTGGTGCCGGCTTCCGGGATGTCCTCGAAATGTTCAAGAACCAGGCCATTCAGGGTTTTAGGGCCATCCATCGGCAAATTGAGCTTGAGCTTGCGGTTCAGGTCACGCAGAGAGCAGCCGCCATCGACCAGCCAGCTGCCGTCGTCCTGCGGGTAAATGCCGCCGTGGGCAGTGGGGCGTGAGGCGAATTCGCCGACGATTTCTTCCAGGATATCCTCCAGGCTCACCAACCCGAGCAATTCGCCATACTCGTCCACCACCAGGCCGATATGATGCCGGTTTTCCTGAAAGTGCTGGAGCTGGGAAAAAAGCGAGGTGCCGGCGGGAACAAAGTAGGGCTCGCGCAAAATTTCTTGCAACGTTTCGACATCGATTTCCATGTTGCGAACCTGGTGCAGCACGTTGCGAATGTGAACGACGCCGACGATGTTGTCCAGCCTGCCCCGGTACACCGGCAGCCGGGTGTGGTGACTGGTGGCGAGCTGTTCGCGTATCGTTTCGGCCGGGGCGTCGAGGTCGATCGCCTCAATCTGGCTGCGCGGGATCATGATGTCGTCGACGGTGACGTTTTCCAGCTCGAACAGGTTGAGGAAAATGCTCTGGTGCTTGGGGGGGATGTAATGGCTCGCTTCCAGCACCAAGGTACGCAGTTCTTCCATGTTGAGGCGGGTGTCGGCGGAGGGCGGTTTCAGGCGCAGCATCCAGAGCAGGGCGCGAACGAACAGGTTGACGAACCACACCACCGGATAAAACAGCTTGAGCAAAGGCGCGAGGATGTAACTGGAGGGAATGGCAATGCGCTCCGGATAGGCGGCCCCCATGACTTTCGGGGTGATTTCGCTGAACACCAGGATCAGGAAGGTGACGGACAGGGTGCCGATGGTGAGTGCGAATTCGCTCTCGCCCATCAGGCGGACAGTGATCACGGTGACCAGGGCGGCCGCGGCGGCATTCAGCAGATTGTTGCCGAGCAGGATCACGCCGAGCAGTTTGTCTGTTTTTTCCAGCAGTTGCACGGTCAGCTTGGCGCCGCGGTGGCCACGTTTGGCCATGTGCTTTAGCCGGTAGCGGTTGAGCGCCATCATGCTGATTTCCGCGATGGAAAAAAAGCCGGAACCGATCAGCAACAGCAGCAGCGTGGCAAGCAGCAGGCTGGTTGAGATGTCATCCAAGGAGAAAAGCCTTCATGCAGTGGGAACGCGTGTTCAGCGTTGCAGAATGATTTCCAGCACGAACTTGCTGCCGAGGTAGGCCAGCAGCAGCATCGCAAACCCGGCGAGCGTCCAGAGGATGGCGGTGCGGCCACGCCAGCCGTAAATTTGCCGCCCGCCCAGCAGGGCCGCGTAAATGCCCCAGGAAAGCAGTGCGAACAGCGACTTGTGGCTGAACTGCAGGGGTTTGTGGAAGAGTTCCTCGGAGAACATCACGCCGCTCAGGATGGACAGGGTGAGGAGGACGAATCCCGCCGTGATGATGCGAAACAGCAGCGCTTCCATCGCCAGCAGGGGCGGCAATTTTCCCAGGATGCGCGACAAGGCATGGCCGTGCAGACGGCGTTCCGCCAGGGCCATCAGCACCGCGTGCACTGCCGCGATAGTGAACAGGCTGTAGGCGAGCAGTGAAATCAGCAAGTGAACCTTGAAAAGCGGCAGCTCGGTATGGGCGATGGCGTGCGCTTCCGGAAAAATCAGCGGTAGCAGCAGGCATATCGCAGCGCCGGGCAATACCAGGGTTTGCAGGCCTTCCATGTTGTAACGGAAGCTGGCGAGCCAGTAGACCAGTACGGTGAGCCAGGAGATCGCCGATACCGTATTGCCGATGCCGAGGTTCAGGCCTGCACCGGGAAACAGGGAGGGTTGCAGCAGCGCGCCATGCAGCGCGAGTGGCACCAGTATGGCAAGACGCCCGGCCGTCGAAGCTGCGGCAGCGTGTTGTGCTAATTCCGGGCCGGCGGGGCGCCAGACCGAGCGCCAGAAAAGCAGGCCGAGCGCGCTGTAAAGCAGAAAGGCGAGGAAATGGAGTGAACCGCTCATTGTGTTGTAAACTTGTCGGCGTATTGTTTCTCTAACCCCAAGTCTACACTATCCGAATTCGGATTAACATTCAGCAGGACATTTTGCCGCCATGTTCGACAATCTCACCCATCGCCTTTCCGGCGTAATCAAAACCCTGCGCGGCCAGGCCCGCCTGAGCGAAGCCAACATCCAGGACGCCCTGCGCGAGGTGCGCATGGCCCTGCTCGAGGCGGACGTCGCCTTGCCGGTGGTGAAGGATTTCATTGCCCACGTCAAGGAGCGTGCACAGGGCCAGGAAGTGCTGGCCAGCCTGACGCCGGGCCAGGCCGTGATCGGTATCGTCCATCAGGAAATGGCCAGACTGATGGGCGGCCAGAACGCCGCGCTCAACTTCGCCACGCAGCCGCCTGCGGTGATCCTGATGGCGGGCCTGCAGGGCGCGGGCAAGACCACCACCTCGGCCAAGCTGGCCAAATATCTGCGCGAGCAGATGAAGAAAAAGGTACTGCTGGCGAGTTGCGACGTTTACCGCCCGGCGGCGATGGAGCAGTTGCGTGCCTTGGCGCAGCAGATCGATACGGATTACTTTCCCGCTGCAACGGGTCAGAGCCCGGAGCAGATCGCGCTGGCGGCGCGGGATTACGCCGACAAGCATTTCCACGATGTGCTGATCATCGACACCGCGGGTCGTCTGGCGATAGATGAAGCCATGATGGCCGAGATTCAACGCCTGCACGAAGTTCTCAAGCCGATCGAAACCCTGTTTGTGGTCGACGCCATGCAGGGCCAGGATGCCGTCAATACCGCCAAGGCTTTCAGCGAGGCGTTGCCGCTGACCGGCGTGGTGCTTACCAAGCTCGACGGCGACGCCCGCGGTGGCGCGGCGCTGTCGGTGCGCCAGGTCACCGGCAAGCCGATCAAGTTCGCCGGCGTAGGCGAAAAAGTGGGCGGCCTCGAAGCCTTCCATCCGGAGCGCATGGCTTCGCGCATCCTCGGCATGGGCGACGTGTTGTCCCTGATTGAAGAAGCCCAGCGTGGCGTTGACCAGGAAGAAGCGGTCAAGCTGGCAAAGAAAATCAAGTCCGGCAAGAGTTTCGATCTCGAAGATTTCAAGGCGCAGCTGCAACAAATGAAAAAAATGGGTGGTGTCGCCGCCCTGATGGACAAGTTGCCGGCACAGATGGGACAGGCGGCGGCGGGCATGGCGGACGACAAATCGATTAATCGTATCGAGGGCATCATCAACTCGATGACTCCGGGAGAGCGCCGCAATCCGGCCCTCCTCAAGGCATCGCGCAAGCGCCGCATCGCCGCCGGCGCCGGGGTGCAGGTGCAGGAGGTGAACCGTTTGCTGAACCAGTTCGAGCAAACCCAGAAAATGATGAAGATGGTCGCCAAGGGCGGGATGGCGAAGATGATGAGGGGCATGAAGGGCATGTTGCCCGGCATGTGATAGATAATGTTTCTTGCATTTATTCCAAAACTTAGCGTAAAATGGCCGGCTTTTTAGACCGAATTCTTGAAGGGTAACCCTATGGTTGTGATTCGACTTGCCCGTGGTGGCGCCAAGAAGCGCCCGTTTTTCAACGTAGTCGTGGCCGATTCCCGCAATCGCCGTGACGGCAGGTTCATCGAGCGCGTGGGTTTCTACAACCCGGTTGCGCGTGAAGGTCAGGAGGCTGTGCGCCTCGATAGCGAGCGCATCAGCTACTGGCAGGGGCACGGCGCGTTGCTGTCCGACGCTGTGGCCAAGCTCGTCAAGCGTACCGCTGCCTAACTTAGTCAGGCGTGCCGCCGGCTAAATTAGACGCGCCGCTGGCCAAGTTAGACGCGCCGCTGGCTGGTAAATGGGTGGTCATGGGGCGCATCGCCGCCCCATTCGGCGTTCTCGGCTGGGTCAAGGTGCAGCCGTTTACCGAGGAAGTCGGTGGGCTGCTGGATTTTCCCGTCTGGAATCTTGGGCGAGGCGGGCAGTGGCGCGAAGTCAAGGTGCTTGAGGCGGAGGCCCACCATAAAACTCTGGTTGCCAGGCTGGACGGGTGTAATGACCGCGATGCCGCAGCAGCGCTGAAGGGCCTTGAAGTCGCTGTGCCGCGCGCGGCGCTGCCGGAAGCGGCGGAAAACGAATATTACTGGTCCGACCTGATCGGGCTGGAAGTGGTGAATGTCCAGGGTGAAGAGCTGGGCAAGGTGGCGGAGCTTCTGGAAACCGGTGCGAACGACGTGCTGGTGGTAAAGGGGGAGCGCGAAAGGCTGCTCCCGTTTACCGCTCAGGTCATCCTCAAAGTCGACTTGGCTGCGGGACGGATCGACGTGGACTGGGGTGCGGATTATTGAATTTCGACGTCATCACCTTGTTCCCGCCGATGTTCGACGCGCTGGCCAAACACGGCATCACGCGGCGCGCGCTGGAGCAGGAGCGTTTCCAGTTGCAGTTGTGGAATCCGCGCGACTTCACCGAGGACAACTATCGTACGGTGGATGATCGCCCCTACGGCGGCGGGCCGGGCATGGTGATGCTGGCCGAGCCGCTGGAAAAGGCGATCCTGGCTGCGAAAGAGCGGCAGAAGCAGACTGGTGTGGCGAACCCGAGGGTGATTCATCTTTCCCCCCAAGGCAAGGTGCTTACCCACCAGCGGGTGATGGAGTTGACCCGGGAGCCCGGTTTGGTGCTGCTGGCGAGCCGTTATGAAGGCGTGGACGAGCGCTTGCTGCGCCATCAGGTGGATGAGGAAATCTCGATCGGCGACTACGTGCTGTCCGGCGGTGAGCTGGCGGCGATGGTGCTGATCGACGCCGTCGTCAGGCAGTTGCCGGGCGTACTCGGCGATGCCGAATCGGCCGTGCAGGATTCATTCGTGGACGGGCTGCTGGATTGCCCTCACTATACCCGCCCCGAGGTTTATCAGGGCGAGGCGGTGCCGGAAGTGCTGATGTCCGGGCACCACGCGGAAATTCAACGCTGGCGGTTAAAGCAGGCGTTGGGCAGGACCTGGTTGAGGCGGCCGGATTTATTGGCCGCCCGTCAG
>JAUYSN010000363.1 GCA_030696235.1 Sulfuricella sp.
TACATGCTGCGTGCCACCAATACCGGCATCACCGCCATCATCAACCAGCGCGGCGAAGTACTGAAGCGCGCGCCGGAATTCACCACCGCACGGCTGGAGGGCGAGGCTCAGGGTTTTGCCGGGGCGACGCCGTATGTACGATTCGGAAATTTCCCGGTACTCGGCTTGCTTGGGCTGCTGCTGGCGGTGAACTGGATCATGGGCAAGGTGACGACAGCCAGAGAAATGCAAAAGCCGGGGCGCCGGAGCCGATGAGCGGATGGCATTGCTATATGCTGGAATGTGCCGATGGCACGCTTTACACCGGCATCACCAACGACCTGGAAAAGCGCCTGGCGGCGCACAACAGCGGCACGGCATCGAAATGCACGCGCAGCCGGCTCCCGGTGAAACTGGTGTTCACGGAGGGCCAACCCGACCGGGCCGCCGCGAGCCGGCGCGAGGCGCAGATCAAGCGTCTGCCGCGCAGCGCGAAACTGACGCTGATCGCGCGTGGCGGTGTTTTGTGGCCCTTGTAGGTCAGGCTTCAGCCTGACATGTCAGGCTGAAGCCTGACCTACAAGGGCATATTGGGCTAATGGGCAATCCGGGGTAAAATCAATCCTTTTCAAATTCGCCCGACGAAATCAATGCTGACTTTCCAGGAAATCATTCTCACGCTCCAGAATTACTGGGCCGAACGCGGCTGCGCCCTGCTGCAGCCCTACGACATGGAAGTCGGCGCGGGCACCAGTCATACCGCCACCTTCCTGCGCGCCATCGGCCCCGAGCCGTGGCGCGCCGCTTATGTCCAGCCCTCGCGCCGCCCCAAGGACGGCCGCTACGGCGAGAACCCCAACCGCCTCCAGCATTACTACCAGTTCCAGGTGGTGCTGAAACCCGCTCCGGAAAACATCCTGGAGCTGTACCTCGGCTCGCTGGAAAAACTCGGCTTCGACCTCAAGAGCAACGACATCCGCTTCGTCGAGGACGACTGGGAAAACCCCACCCTGGGCGCCTGGGGCCTGGGCTGGGAAGTCTGGCTGAACGGCA
>JAUYSN010000364.1 GCA_030696235.1 Sulfuricella sp.
CACGCCGACTGCGGACACGCCGGCGTTGTTGGCCATTTGCAGGTCATGGCTGGTGTCGCCGATCATCAGGGTCTTCGCCCGCTGCACGCCGAGTTCGTCCATGATTTCCAGCAGCATGCCGGGATGAGGCTTGGAAAAGCACTCATCGGCGCAGCGCGAAGTGTGAAAATATTGACCCAGGCCGGTTTGCTCAAAAACACGATCAAGTCCACGCCGCCCCTTGCCGGTTGCCACTGCAAGCAGAAACCCCTCTTCATGCAATGCGGCTATGGTTTCGGCTGCACCGATAAATAAAGGAATCTCAGTATCCTGCGCAAGGTAGTAATGGCGGTAACGCTCCACCAGCGCCCCGTAACCGGAGAGGGTTAATTCGGGGAACAGGGCGGCAATCGCCTCGTTCAGGCCCAGGCCGATAATGTGGCGGGCCTCGCTACCACTGGGCACCGGCAAGCCGACATCGCGGCTGGCAGCCTGAATGGAAAAGGCAATGGCCCCGGCTGAATCCATCAGCGTGCCATCCCAGTCGAAAACCAGTAAATCGAATTGTTTCGGCATGTCTATTCTCTACTCCGCATCCAAATGGCGGAGAAACCGTTCCAGATCCTCCGGCAGAGGTGCCTCCAGGGACAACTTTTCGCCCGTCAGGGGATGTTTGAGCACCATCTTGCAGGCGTGCAAAAACATCCGCTTCAAACCGCGCTTTTGCAGTGCCTTGTTCAAGGGAAAATCGCCATATTTATCGTCCCCAGCGATCGGGAATCCCAGATGTGACAGATGGACACGGATTTGATGGGTACGTCCTGTTTTGAGTTCCGCTTCAAGCAGACAGAATTCGGGCCAGGATTTTTTCAGGGTAAAAATCGTGTGCGCGCTCTGCCCTTCCTCGTTCACGCTTACCCGGCGTTCGCCGGAACCGGTCACGTACTTGAGCAGCGGCAACTTCACGCTTTGCTTGGCGTTGTGCCATTGCCCCTTAACCAGGGTGAGATAGCGTTTTTCCGTCTCGCCTTCGCGCATTGCACGGTGCAGCTCGACCAGGGCACTACGTTTCTTCGCCAGCAGCAGCACGCCGGAAGTTTCCCGGTCCAACCGGTGCACCAGTTCAAGAAACTTGAATTCGGGATGCTCCAGGCGCATCTGCTCAATCACGCCGCGGCTGATGCCGCTGCCGCCATGCACCGCGATGCCGGCCGGCTTGTTGATTGCCAGCAGCGCATCGTCCTGATACAGGATATGCCGGGAAAGCACCTGTGGCGCAGC
>JAUYSN010000366.1 GCA_030696235.1 Sulfuricella sp.
TACCTGGGAGAAGAAACCCGCCTGGAAATTGGCGACCGCAATGTGATTCGGGAATTCTGCACGTTCAACCGGGGTACTTCGCAGGACGGAGGAGTGACGCGGGTGGGTGACGACAACTGGATCATGGCCTATGTGCACTTGGCGCATGACTGCCAGATCGGCAACCACACCATCTTCGCCAATAACGCCCAACTGGCTGGTCACGTGCAGGTCGGAGATTACGCCATTCTCGGCGGTTTTACCGTGGTGCACCAGTTTTGCCATATCGGCGGGCACAGCATCACCGGGATGGGCACCATCCTGTTCAAGGACATTCCCCCCTATGTCACAGCGGCCGGTCATGAAGCGCAGCCTCATGGCATCAACTCGGAAGGGCTGAAGCGCAGGGGGTTCTCCAGCGAAGCCATAATGGCGATCAAGCGCGCGTACAAGACGCTGTACAAGTCGGGGCTTACCCTTGAACAGGCGAAGCTGGCTCTGGCCGAACAGACGCATGCCTGCCCCGAAATTCAGATTCTGACCGATTTCCTCGCCCATTCCACGCGCGGCATCATTCGTTAACAGGGTTTTATTCCATTTCTCGATCAAAAAAGCACTAACCGCAAAGGACGCAAAGGTTCGCAAAGGGAAAGCCGAACCCTCAGACATGCCAGCCTGATTGCCTTTCCTTTGCGCCCCTTTGCGTCCTTTGCGGTGAAAGATTTTGCGGTTTATTGTTGGATTGAATGCAAATTGGAATTACACAATTGAAAGTTGGAATCGTAGCGGGCGAAGCATCAGGGGATTTGCTGGGCGCCCACCTGGTTAAAGCGCTGAAGATCCGTGTTCCAGGTGTCGAAGTTGTGGGTATCGGCGGGCCAAAAATGCAGGCTGCCGGCGTAAATTCACTGTTTCCCATGGAAAAGCTGGCCGTTCGTGGCTATGTCGAGGTGCTGCGGCATTATCGGGAAATCGTCAAAATCAGGCACAAGCTGCTGCGCCATTTCGTGGAAAATCCGCCCGACGTGTTCATCGGGGTGGATGCGCCAGACTTCAATCTCGACCTTGAGCTCAGGCTGAAGCAGAAGGGAATCCCCACCGTCCATTATGTCAGCCCGTCGATCTGGGCCTGGCGCGGCGAGCGCATTCACAAGATTGCGCGGGCTGTGTCCCATATGCTGGTGTTGTTCCCGTTTGAGAAGAAAATCTACGATGCAGCGGGCATCCCGGCCACTTACGTCGGCCATCCATCGGCTGATATGCTGCCGGAACAACCCAACCGGATTGCCGCGCGCGAACAGCTGAGACTATCCCCGGACGACCCTGTCATCGCGCTTTTGCCTGGAAGTCGGCAGAGCGAAGTTCATTACATGGCCAAGCTGTTTGTGCAGACTGCGCGCATGATTGCCGCCGTCAGTCCAAATGTGCATTTTCTGGTGCCGCTGCTGAGCCGGGAAACGCGCAATATGTTTGAGACTGAACTGTATCGCGCTGGGGGAGGCGACTTGCCGCTAACGATATTGTTTGGTCATGCCCATGTCGCCATGACTGCCGCAGACGCAGTGCTGGTGGCCTCGGGCACCGCGACGCTGGAAGCGGCCTTGCTGAAATGCCCGATGGTGATCACGTACAAAATGTCGCCCTTGACCTGGCGCATGATGCAGCGCAAGAAATACCTGCCCTATGTCGGGTTGCCGAACATTCTCGCAGGACGCTACATTGTCCCGGAACTGCTGCAGGATGACGCCACGCCGGAAAACCTGTCCCAGGCAGTGCTGAACCTGGTCAATGATGGTCCGGTCAGGGAGAAGTTGACCCGCACCTTCTCCAGGTTGCATCTCGATCTCAAGCAAAATACTGCAGAAAGGGCAGTGGACGCCATTCTGCCGTTTCTGACATAAATGAGCACTCATTCGAACTGGTTAATTTGCGGTGTTGACGAGGCGGGGCGCGGGCCGTTGGCTGGGGCGGTTTACGCGGCAGCGGTGATCCTCGATGGTGAGCGGCCGATTGAAGGGCTGGCCGACTCGAAAAAACTCAGCGAAAAAAAGCGCGAGTACCTGGCGGAGAAAATCAGGGAACATGCACTGGCCTGGGCTGTCGCCAGGGCCGAAGCCGAGGAAATTGACAGCATCAACATCCTCCAGGCAAGCCTGCTCGCCATGCGGCGCGCAGTGGAAAATCTGTCACTCGCCCCATCGGAGGCGCTGATCGACGGCCTGCATTGCCCCAAACTGGCCATTCCCTGTCGTGCTATCGTCAGGGGCGACAGTAGTGTGGCGGAAATTTCGGCGGCCTCCATTTTGGCCAAAACCGCACGAGATGCAGAAATGCTTCGCCTGCATCTGGAATATCCGCAATATGGCTTCGACCGGCATAAAGGCTATCCGACCGCACTGCACCTTGAGGCCTTGCGGCGCCATGGCGCAAGCGCAATTCACCGCAGAAGCTTTGCGCCGGTTAAACTGGCGATTGCCCACAAATTGATATGACAGGAGAAACCATGGCTTTTGCGGTCTTTTTACATGTTCTGGGTGTGGTTATTTGGGTAGGCGGCATGTACTTTGCTCATCAGATGTTACGCCCGGTTGCCGCCGAACTGCTCGCACCGCCTCAGCGGCTGACAATGTGGGCTGGGGTGTTCGGGCGTTTTTTCCCTGTGGTGTGGATAGCCGTGGCGCTAATCCTGTTCACCGGCCTGTATATGATCATGCTTCTGGGGGGATTCAAGGCCATCGCCTTGAGCGTTCACGCAATGTTCGGGATCGGGCTGGTGATGATGCTGGTTTTCAGCTTCGTTTATTTTATTCCCTATGGCAAACTGGTGCGTGCCGTCGCCGTCCAGGAATGGAAGCAGGCCGGCGATGCGCTGGCTACAATCCGCAAGCTGATCGGCTTCAATCTGATTCTGGGGTTGATCAACATTGCCGTTGCCGCCATCAGTCGCATTGCGTTCTGAGAAGAATACTATTTATCATATGTGCCTGCGCGCGGCGCAGGGCTTGGCCCATCTGTTGAAGAAATAAGCGATACGGCGGCGATCAGCTGTTCCAGTCCGGCAAGTTCTTGCTCGGGCTCAACCAGAGGTTTCCGCCTGGCGCACTGCGCCTTGAGCAGGTCGTAAAATTCCGGCGCGGTTTCCGCGTGATGCAGCAAGTCGGCCAAGGCGCGCTCGTCTCCGCACGGGTAAATGCCGGCATAGTCGGCACCGAGCATGCCGATATTGCCCGATATGTCCGAGGCGATTACCGGCACACCGGCTGCCAGCGCTTCTGACACCACATTTGCGCCACCTTCCATGACGGAGCTGATGACCATCAGCCGGCAGCGGGCCAGCCGGTTTCTTACCCGACTATGGGGCAATTCGCCCAGCCAGCGGTAACGCGGATTTTTCTCCATCAGGGCCTGCGCCTGCCGCGCCATGTCGTCATTCAGGGCGCGGCCCATATGAGTAATATGGATTTCAGAACTTACCGGCAGCAGGGCAGCCGCGAGCGCGCAGCGGAAAGGGTCTTTTTCCTCGCGCAAGTTGCCGATGACACAGACTTCGAAGCGTCTTTTTGACGGCTGAGCAGGTTTGACGGGGCGGGCGGACTGATAAATAACATGGGTTTTTGCCCGCAACGCCGGGGCAAGCTCGTTGAGTCCCATTTCCTGCAAAACCACCAGGCGCGTGGCCAGCTGCAGGGACGCTTGGGCGCTACGGTCGTCCCGGATGTCGCGATACAGGTCGGTGCCGGTCAGGGTCACGATCAGCGGCAGATCCGGACAGCGTTCTGAGAAGCGCTTGATCGAGGCGTGGCTGCGCCGCGCGTGCAGCGCCAGCATCAGGTCGGCGCGGCGGCCATCCCACTCGACCTGCACGCTGACGCGATGCCCCAGTCGGCGCAAGAAGGTGGCCCAGCGCTGCGCCGTGTTGCGGTTGCCATTCCTGACTCGGCTGGCGGCTGGTGTTACGATGACGATTTTCATAGACGGATGAGCGAACTATAGCAGGAGCTGGCCGGCCACAAAACCACCATGAAAACGATCACCTCAAGAGAAAACCCACTGCTTAAAAGCACCAGAAAACTTGCCGCCTCGTCAAAAGAGCGCAAGAAGGCCGGCAAAACCCTGCTGGATGGCATCCACCTGGTCGCCGCCTATCATCAGGCAGGCGGCTTGCCCGAAGCGGTCATGGTTTCCGTCTCCGCGCAGGATCATCCGGAAATACGAGATTTTCTCCATACAGTACCGCCGGAAAATTTGATCGTCCTGAGCGATGAATTGTTTCGGGATATCTCGACCGTGGACACGCCAACCGGGATCGTCGCGTTGATCCGCATTCCGCAGCCAGCCGAAGGGGAAACCGATTGCTGCGTGCTGCTTGAAGATGTGCAGGATCCCGGCAACCTGGGTTCTATCCTGCGATCCGCCGCCGCTGCCGGAATCGGACGGATTTATTTGTCGCCGGGATGTGCCGATGCCTGGTCGCCCAAGGTGCTCAGGGCGGGCATGGGCGCCCATTTTCATTTGTCCATTCATGAAAACAGCGATCTGGTGGCCGCTGCACGGAATTTTCCGGGGCAAGTGGTTGCAACGACCTTGGGTGCCGACAAGACCCTCTTCAATCTCGATTTAAGCGGCCCAACGGCATTTATCATCGGCAACGAAGGGGCGGGGATTTCGGAGGATTTGCTGGAAGCTGCCGACAGCAGGGTCATGATCCCCATGCCGGGGACGGCCGAGTCGCTGAATGCCGCAGCCGCGGCGGCTATCTGCTTTTTCGAGCGGGTCCGCCAGACCTGCTAATAACCCAATGCCCTGGCTGTCTGGTAAAAGGCAAAGCTCAACAGCCACGCCAGCCCCAAGGGAAAGATGCGTAGGTTGGGGTGAACAACGTGAACCCCAACACTCCTATGCCGGAACCGCGATACGGCGGATATTCCAGGCGGCGTTGCGTTGGGGTTTGCTGCGCTCACCGCCAACCTACGAACGGGGGGGATTCGGTTGCTCCATGCTATGCTTGCGCCATGCGCTATCGCCGTTCCGATACTCCCGGTGCGACATATTTTTTCACCGTCGTCACCTTTCGCCGCCGTCCGCTGTTTGCCGTGCCGGACAACTCGACATTGCTGAAATCCGCGCTACGCTACGTGATGGCGCGCCATCCATTCACCATCGACGCTTTTGTTCTGTTGCCCGATCACCTGCATTGCCTGTGGACCCTGCCACCGGGCGACGCGGACTTTTCCACCCGCTGGATGCTGGTGAAAAGCCATTTTTCCCGCCAATGTCCCGCTGCATACAAAACCCCGCCGTCCGCCGCACGCCGCGCCAAGGGCGAGCAGACAGTGTGGCAACGGCGTTATTGGGAACACCAAATCCGCGACGAGGCCGATTTTGCCGCCCATTGCGATTACATCCATTACAACCCGGTCAAGCATAGCCTCGTCGCCAAGGCGGCGGATTGGGCGCATTCGAGCTTCGCGCGTTACGCGGAACGGGGTATCTACCCCGCCGATTGGGGGATGGCGCCGGTTGATTTGCCGGATGGAGTGGGTGGCGAATAAGTTGCAGTTTGTTGCCTAGAGGCACCTACTTCTGGTGGGGTTCGCTGAGCTCACCGCCAACCTACGCCTTACGTGGGCCGGGTACGCCAGACTTACTAATAACCCAATGCCCTGGCTGTCTGGTAAAAGGCAAAGCTCAATAGCCACGCCAGCCCCAGGGGAAAGGTAACGGCGAACAAGGTGTAGGGGATGCTCTTCGATTCGCTGCGGATCGTGGCGATGGTGGAAAGGCAGGGCGTGTAAATCAGGGTGAACAGCATGAAGCTGTAAGCCTGTACCCAATCCAGCTGCTGCGCCATCATGCCGGTCAGCGCCGATCCTTCGAGACCGTAGATCACCGCCAGCGATCCGACCACGATTTCCTTGGCGACAAAACCGAAAATCAGGGCGATGGCGAGGCGCTGGTCGATGCCGATGGGCGCGAGCACCGGTTCCATGAAATGGCCGATCATGCCGGCCCAGGTATCGATACTGCCCGGCGCCACGTTCTGGGGAAAATGCGTCAGCAGCCATACCAACACCACGCCGGCGATGATGAACTTGCTGGCGCGGCTGAGGAAATGGCGGACTTCGTGCCAGCCGCGCAGAACCATCTGGCGCAGGGTGGGGAAGCGGTAGGGCGGCAATTCGAGGATGAACGGCTCATTGTTCTGGAAGCGGTTCTTGAACAGCAGCGCGGTGGTGAAGGCGGCGGCAAAGCTGAACAGGTACAGGCTGAAAAGCACCAGCGGTGCTGCTTTGGGCGAAAATATCGCCGCGGTGATGAAGACGAAAACCTGTAGCCGCGCCGAACATAGCGAAAAAGGGATCACCAGCATGGTCAGCAGGCGCAGGCTGCGCGAGCGCATTACCCGCGTGCCCATCAGCGCGGGAACGTTGCAGCCGAAGCCGAGCAGCATCATGACGAAGCTGCGCCCGTCCAGCCCCAGCTTGGCCATCAGCGCGTCCATCAAGAATGCGGCACGCGACAGGTAGCCGCTATCCTCCACCAGTGCCATGAACAGGAAAAACAGAACAATGATGGGCACGAAAGTGGCAACGGTGCCCACGCCGTTGTAGATGCCCTCGATCAGCAGTCCGTGCAGCGCCGCCGGCAGGCCCGCCAGCAAAGGCTCCAGCGCACCCTGCTTGAATGCTTCCAGCAGCCATCCGACGCCATCCTGCAAGGGTTTGCCGAGCAGGAAGATTGCCTGGAACAGCAAATACATGATCAGGAAGAACAGCGGCAGCCCAAGCCAGGGGTGGAGCATGAGGCGATCGAGTTGGGTGGTCAGATTGTCCGATAGCTGGACCGGCACCTGGACGGTTTGCTTGAGCACGGCCTCCATGTCGCTTTCGATCTGGTCGTCGGCCGCCAGCAGGACTTGCAGCTTCTCGGGCGGGACCGGCGTGCTGTTCTGAATGGCCTGGGTAATGATCTGATGCGCGTCCTGGTAGCCGTTGCCATATTTGGCGCTGAGCATGACAACGGGCATCTCCAGTGAAGCCGACATTTTTCCGGCGTCGATGCTGATGCCGACTTTTTTGGCTTCATCGGCCATGTTCAGCAGCAGC
>JAUYSN010000368.1 GCA_030696235.1 Sulfuricella sp.
AAAGCTTAACGCGAGCTCGTTAAAGGCTGTGATTGAGGCTGACTCAGAGTTGCTGCAAGAGTTTGGTGCAATTCACAAAGACGGCGTTTCATCTGGCGTAAAAGCACGTATTTCCCATTTGGTTAAAGCTCTGGCCAAGCGCATTGCCTCGGGGAAAGAAGGTCTCCAATCTTTGAGACCGATGCTTGAATTCGTAGCTAGCCGCGTTCCCGCCGCATGGCTTGATATTTCACAGCTTTATATAGAAGAGGGGAATGAATCCGGAAAGGAGTGGGCAAAAGATGCGCTCCGTCGGTACATTGAAAGCGGTGACGTGTCCGTCTCGAGGATTGAGATTTGGAAAAATCTAGCGGATCTTTGCCACGCGACAGGCGATATCCAAGGTGAAATGCAGGCGCTGGCGGAATCATCTGATACTCCAAACATATCGACTGAAGAGCTTAGCTCCCTCGCTGACCGTATCAATCGAATATTTTCCACCGCGAAGCGCGAGGGGAAGGTGCCGTTTCAACCCGATGAGCGCAAGTACCTAGTTGGAAAGCTAATTAAACATCTTGAAGCCCGTCTCCCGCATTTGGACCCAACTGACCTTTCCCGTCTTGCGTGGTTGAACATGCATGTCAACAATGAGGCCAGAGCACAAGCGCTTGCTGAGAAAGGGTTGGAGATGGACAATGAAAACGAGTACTGCATCAAGCTTGTTGAAAAACTTGTTCGGCGTTAGCCGAGCGATTCTAGAAAATCAAAGGGGCCAGGTTCGCATTGTTTTTGAGAGGAATCAAAAAGATCAGAAATTAATTTGAGCCTGGCACATTTGATTCCGCCTTCAACACGCCCAACGACCGTAAGCGACTAATCAGGTAATTTATCGCGGAGCTCGTTCCGGTCAAACCACCATGAGTCGCCGACGATGGCATTAACCACCTGACTCAGCCGGGGCAGAAATACCTGCGGGTCGCGTAAGCCCAGCTTGTCCATCCACGCATCAAGCGCCTGTTGATCCTGTACATTGCTATGGCGTGCGGCAACGCGGGCGATGAGATTATTCGCCAGCAGGCTCCAGTCCCCGTGCTTTGCATCATCGGCGCGCAGGTCGATCACGTAGCGCGTCGTGACGGCGGCGAGCGCTGCGCCATCCGAATGGCTGGGCGTTTCTGTGACCACATGGTCAAGCATGGCATAGGTGAGTTCAGGCGCAACCGGGAAAGTCACCGCAAGCCAGACGCCCATGCCCAGGGCGGGGATCGAGGCGGCTTGTTCGGTCTGGTAAAGCACGTTGCACGCCTCCACGGCGTCTTGCCATGATTCGTTTTTCAATGAGGTATCGAAGGCCGAACGCGCCAGATTCCAGGCTTCTTCCTTGCGCTCCAGCCAGACCAGAATTTCGGCGATATCCAGTTGCAGCCGGGCGCGTTCCAGCGTGTCGGCGCCTGAATGGCGCTCCAGCTGAAGCTTCTTTTCACTCAGCTGTTGCTCGAATTCGGCCTTCTCGTCTTCGGTCAAGCCGTCTTGCAGCTCGGCCATGTAAGCGTATGGGTCGGTATCTGGATTGTTTTCGCTCATGCTTGCATTTCGTGTTCGTTATCGGAAAGCGTGATTTTAAGGCATTTTGCCCGTGCGGATTGCACGGTCGGCGCAGGAATCACGCAAAATCCGCTATACTTGCATTGCAAATGCAATGCAATAATAGGAGCCCGACCATGAAAACCGCCACTATCCCATCGCTGCGTGTTGATCCCGAACTCCGGCATGCAGCAGAAAGCGTCCTTCAGGACGGAGAAACCTTGTCCGGTTTCGTGGAACAATCCCTGCGGGCCAACATTGAGCGCCGGCGCTTGCAGCTGGAATTTGTCGCGCGCGGGCTGGCCTCACGCGAGCAAGCGCGGCTTACCGGCGAATACTACCCTGCCGAGGATGTGCAGCGCGAACTGGAGGCTATGTTGACCCAAGCTGAAGCCAAGGCCGGTGCATGAGCTATCGCGTCCGCTACACCAAGGCGGCAAGGGAGGATTTGCGGCGCTTGTATGCGTTCCTTCTCGAACACGATCTAAAAGCCGCGCGCAGGGCACTTGACGCGATTGGCAAAGGCATTGAACTTCTGCAGGAGTTCCCTTTCACTTGCCGGAAGGCGGCGCCTGACAACCCCTTCTTGCGGGAGCTGGTCATTTCGTTTGGCGTAGCGGGTTACATTGCCTTGTTCGAAATAGAGGACGGCGAAACCGTCACCATCCTGGCGGTTCGCCACCAACGTGAAGACGATTACTTCTGACAAGTCCGTGTAGGGCAGGGCCGGCAAGTTCACAGCGAACATTTGAAGCTCTTCACAGAACGAGGCACAATGCGCATCTTAAAAGATTTTTTACCGCGCACTTCGATTGCGTTGAAGCGCGCCGGGTCGATAGATGGCGATGAATTCCGAAGATTTGCAGCTCCTGGTTACCCGCGTCATGCCTTACGGCAAGTACAAGGGCCACCTGATTGCCGATCTGCCGGGACGTTACCTTAACTGGTTTGCCCGCGAAGGCTTTCCCTCCGGCGAAATCGGCCGTCTGTTGGCGCTGATGCAGGAGCTGGATCACAATGGTCTATCATCTTTGCTGGACCCTTTACGAAAGCGATAATGCACTCAGACGTTGAGTGATGATGGGATATGCCGCCATGAATGAACAGCAACCGATTTCCCCTCGTCGTCGCCAGCAAGAGCTTCTGGCAATCCCGGAACGGCTACGAACCGACGCCCAGTGGGACGAGCTCAACGAACTGGAGATTGCTCTGGCTTCCGCGAATCGGGCAGAAACTCATGAGCCAGCCGTGCGCCGGAGCGCCCCCGTATCCGCCGGCCAGCCAAAACGCGGCGGTGACACGCAAGGCAAAAAGCCGCTCAAGAAATTCCACAAGAGGCCACCCAAGGGAGCCGCACCTTAAAGGGCCCTCTCGGAAGGCTTCAGTATTTTCTGAAACGCGATGTCCATTTCATCGGCTATTGCGCTCCCGCCCCTTGCGGGAGCGGGAGTGTGCAGGATGAACTGCCGTGGCTTATTTCTTGGGTTCCATGGCCATGCTGCCACCCTGTTCCATTTTGCCGCCTTGCTCCATCTTGGCGTTGTGAATCCTCTATTTAAAAAAATGGCATCATTGCAACGGGTTTGATGTCGAAAGATAAAAATCACGGGGTATCAGGCTGCATGCCCCGTGTACTAACCTATTCGGACAGACCCGAAAAAAGGTTACATCGAGTTCAATGGCGGATAAAACGGAAAATCTGGAAGCGCTGATGAAGCTGTCCCTGGGCGGGGACCAGCGTGCCTATGCGGTTCTGTTGCAGGAAACCGCGCGCTTGCTCCGTCCGTTTCTGGCCAGGCGCCTCAATTCCGGCTCCGAGGTGGACGACCTGTTGCAGGAAATCCTGATTTCCATCCACAAGGCGCGGCACACCTACGATGGCAAGCGGCCGTACAAGCCCTGGGTCTATGCGATCGCCAAGTTCCGTTTGCAGGATCATTTGCGCGCGCATTATGCCGACCACCTGCGCCACGCCGTTGATTTGTCCGAGGTGGAAAATGATTTGCAGGAGCCTGTAACCAAATCCGACATCACTTACGAATCTATCAGTGGGGAAATTGAAAAACTTCCGCCGAAGCAGGCCGCCATCCTGCAGATGATGCACCAGGAGGGCTATACCGCCAAAGAAGTGGCAGAAAAGATCGGCATGAAAGAGTCCGCGGTGAAGGTTGCCGCGCACCGGGCTTACAAGATATTGAGAAAGATACTGGAAAGATAATGGCAAACATCGAAGAACTGGTTGAAAGCCTGGCCCGGGACGCCGCTCCGGTGAAGCCGGCCCCCCATCCGCTCATGCTGAGCCTCGGATGGGTGGCGGTGGCGGCGGTCTATCTCGTGGTGTCCCTCTGGATTTCCGGCCTGCGCCCGGACCTGATGCAAAAGCTCCATGAGCCGTGGTTCGTCGCCGAGATGGTCTCCCTCGCCCTGATCTTCATCGCCACGTCGCTGAGTGCCGCGGTGCTGGCGTTTCCCGATCTGCACCAGATGCGCAAGGCGGCCCTGGCTCCGGCCGGCCTGTTTGCCCTCTTCGTGGTCATCCTGTTTTTTGCCTGGCGCGCCGACGTGCCGCCTGCGCCTCTGCCCGTGCACGACTTCGAATGCACTGCCAGCATCACCCTGTTCTCGCTCTTGCCGGCCGCCTGGACGTTCTTGGCCATGCGCCGATTCGCCAGCACCCATTACCGCTGGGCGGGCAGTGTCGCGCTGCTTTTCGCATTCAGCGTTGGCGCGTTGTGGCTGCGGCTGCATGAGTTGAACAATTCGGTCATCCACGTCATCCAGTGGCATTACCTGCCCATGCTGGGCATCGGCCTTGTCGGCTGGTGGCTGGGGAAAAGCTTGTTGAAATGGTAGTGCCTGCCGAGCGGGGGTGATTGGCTGAACCACCCAATTGGGCGGGGGTGGCGAATCCGGCGCGCTCCGTATTTGTCTTCCGCGATGCCCGGACCTTTTTCGCGGGGAGTGGTCATGGCAGGCATGGCGCCATGACCAACCGGGCCGATTCCTCTCCATCTTGAATTGCCCGTCTTTTCCTCTATATTTAAGCCAGAGGCAAGGAACTTGCCGGTTTTTCAGTGGCTTTGGATAAGGAGTATCGAGATGGCGAACATTACCCGTTACGACCCGTTTGACGTGGCTTTAGATCCCTTTGACGACCTCTTCCGGGGCTTTCTCCGCCCGGTGCGCTTTGAGGGCCAGCCCCAGCCGATGCAGATCAAGATGGACGTGAAGGAGGACGACAAGAATTATAATGTCCATGCCGAGATTCCCGGCGTGAAGAAGGAGGACATCCACGTCACCATCGAGGGCAACCAGGTCAGCATCAGCGCCGAGATTAAGAAGGAAAAAGAGGAAAAGGAAGGCGGGAAAGTGTTGCGCAGTGAACGCTACTACGGCAAGGTGTACCGCAGCTTCACCCTTGGTCAGGATGTGGACGATACCAAGGCAACGGCCAAGTACAACGAGGGTGTGCTTAATTTGACCCTGCCGAAGAAGGCCACGTCCAGCGCGAAGAAGCTGGCCATCCAGTAATTCCGGCAACCCCCGAAAAAAGGCGGCTCTGTGCCGCCTTTTTCATTTCTTGGCCATGGTGCCCAGTTTTTCGACGGCGATTTCCCGCATGCGGAATTTCTGCAGCTTGCCGGTCACGGTGGTGGGAAATTCGTCGACGAACCAGAGGTACTTCGGAATCTTGAAGTGGGCGAGCTTGTCTTTGCAGAACTCGCGGATTTCCGGTTCCGTGATGGTCTGGGAGGCATGCAGCTGGATCCAGGCCATCACCTCTTCACCGTAGAATTCGTCGGGAACGCCGAACACCGCCACCTGTGCCACTTTCGGGTGGGTAAACAGGACTTCCTCGATCTCCCGCGGATAGATGTTCTCCCCGCCGCGGATGATCATGTCCTTGAGCCGGCCGGTGATGCGCACGTAGCCGTCGGCGTCCATGGTGCCCAGGTCGCCG
This sequence comes from Sulfuricella sp., assembly GCA_030696235.1. Classification (GTDB taxonomy): domain Bacteria; phylum Pseudomonadota; class Gammaproteobacteria; order Burkholderiales; family Sulfuricellaceae; genus Sulfuricella. The sequence continues at coordinate 5,525 of JAUYSN010000368.1, forward strand.
GAATGCAGCCAGCCGCTTTCATCGATGGTTTTGCGCGTGGCTTCCGGGTCGCCGTAATAGCCCTTCATCAGGTGGTAGCCGCGGAAGCAGATTTCTCCCACCTCCCCGATCGCCACCGTCTGCCCGCTGTCGAGGTTGACCACCTTGACCTCCTGGTGCGGCAGGTTGGTGCCCACGGTTTCGATGCGGCGCTCGAAGCTGTCGTCGCGCGTGGTCAGGTGGGTGAGCGGCGAGGCCTCGGTTTCGCCGTAGCCGATCAGGATCTCCGCGCAGTGCATCTCGCCCATCACCCGCTTCATCAATGCCGGCGGGCAGGGCGCGCCGGCCATGATGCCGGTGCGCAGGCTGGTGAGGTCGAACTCCGCAAACCTGGCGTGCTCGAGTTCGGCGATGAACATCGTCGGCACGCCGTGGATGGCGGTGCAGCGCTCCGTTGCCACTGCCTGCAGCACCGCCAGCGGGTCGAAGTGCTCGCATGGGATGACTATGCAGGCCCCCACCGACAGGCACAACAGGTTGGCCAGCACCATGCCGAAGCAATGGTAGAACGGCACCGCCACAGCCAGTTTGTCCTGCTCGGTGAAGTGCATCGCCCGAGCGGCGAACCAGGCATTGTTGAGGAGGTTGTGGTGGGACAGCACCACCGCCTTGGGAAAGCCGGTGGTGCCCGAGGTGTACTGGATATTGATGGCCTCGTCCATGTCGAGCGAGGCGGTGATCTCGTCCAGTTTTTCCTGGGGTACGCTGTCGGCCGTAGCCAGCACTTCCTGCCACAGGGTAAAACCGGAATGCGGCCGCACGGTTGCCGTCGGGCTGGCCGGGTCGTACAGCACCACGCGCCGCAGCGACCGGAACACGTCGCTGCGTAGGGCAGTTGAGCCGCCGGCCAGCTCCGGCATCAGCTCCAGCAGCATGGCGACATAGTCGCTGCTGCGGAAGGCGGGGATGATGAACAGGCCGTGAATTTCGGACTTGGTCAAAGCATAGGCCAGCTCGCGCACCCGATAGGCGGGGTTGATGTTGACCAGCACGGCACCGATGCGCGCCGTCGCCATCTGCAGCAGCAGCCATTCGATGTTGTTGGTGGACCAGACGCCGATGCGCTCCCCCTTGGCGAAGCCCATGCCGAGCAGGCCGCGGGCGAGGCGGTCGACCGACTGCTCCAGTTCGCCGTAGCTCAGGCGGCGGCCCTGCGGCAGCGACACTACGGCCTCACGCCCGCCATGCTGCTTTGCCACCACGGCGAAATGCTCGGGGATGGTGGCGCCCAGCAGGGGCACCGGTCCACCCCGGTGGCAGTAGCTTCTTGCGGCGTACTTCATGTTTCCCTCCGCCCCTCTGTGTTGGCCGGCCCGGCATCTCACTTTCATAATATACAATATAAATATCAGCGGGCTCGTCGCGAGCGGCCTGCACATGAAGGGAGCAGCATTGTCCACCGTTGCCACGTTCCACATCGAGTACAGCCAGTTCCTGGATCATGCCGGGGAGCCGACCCAGGCGCTGCCCGAATTCGCCCGTGACGCGGCGGCGCTGATCCCCCTCTACCGCGCCATGGTCCTGACCCGCGCCTTTGACGCCAAGGCTGTCGCCCTCCAGCGCACCGGGCAGCTCGGCACCTATGCCTCCTCCCTCGGCCAGGAGGCGATCGGCGTCGGAGTGGGCAGCGCCATGCAGGCCGACGACGTGCTGCTGCCTTCCTATCGGGAATATGCCGCGCAGTTGCTGCGCGGCGTGCGGATGGAGGAACTGTTGCTGTACTGGGGCGGCGACGAGCGCGGCAGCGATTTCGCCGGGCCGCGCCGCGATTTCCCGATCTGCGTGCCGGTGGGCAGCCACGCCTGCCATGCAGTGGGGGTGGCCACTGCCATCAAGCTGCGGCGCGAGGCGCGGGTGGCGGTGTGCGTTCTCGGCGACGGGGCGACTTCCAAGGGGGACTTCTACGAGTCCCTGAATTTGGCCGGAGCGTGGCGGTTGCCGGTGGTGTTCGTGGTCAACAACAACCAATGGGCGATCTCGGTGCCGCGCGCGCGCCAGACCGCCGCCGAGACCATCGCCCAGAAGGCCGTTGCCGCCGGCATTCCCGGCGAGCAGGTGGACGGCAACGATGTCATCGCGGTGCGCCGGGCGATGATGCTGGCCCTGGAGCGCGCGCGCAAGGGCGAGGGCGCCAGCCTGATCGAGGCGCTCACCTACCGGCTGTGCGACCACACCACGGCGGACGACGCCAGCCGCTACCGCTCCGAGGAGGAAGTCAGCCGGCACTGGGCACACGAGCCCATCGCCCGCCTGCGCGCCTACCTCGGCCGACAGGGGGCGTGGGGCAAGGAGGACGAGGAGGCGCTCATCAAGGAATGCGCCGAGCGGGTGAATGCGGCGGTGGCGGCCTACCAGGCGACGCCGCCGCAGCCGCCCGCGGCGCTGTTCGATTATCTGCATGCCGTCTTGCCCGCCGCGCTGGCGCAGCAGCGACGGGAAGTCGTCGAAGGAAGCGGCGATCATGGCTGAACTCAACCTGGTGGAGGCGGTCAACCGCGCCCTGGCCTGGGAGATGGCACGCGATCCGGACGTGGTGGTGCTGGGCGAGGACGTGGGAGCGAACGGCGGTGTGTTTCGCGCCACGGTGGGCCTGCTTGAGCGCTTCGGGGCGGAGCGGGTGCTGGACACCCCGCTGTCCGAAACCCTGATCGGCGGCATGGCGGTCGGCATGGCGGCGGAAGGCTTGAAGCCGGTGGCCGAGATTCAGTTTACCGGCTTCATCTATTCCACCCTGGATCAGATCATCAACCATGCCTCGCGGCTGCGCTGCCGCACCCGCGGCCGGCTCACCTGCCCGATGGTGCTGCGCTCCCCCTGCGGCGGCGGCGTGCATGCGCCGGAGCACCACTCGGAAAGCCCGGAGGCACTGTTCGCCCACATCCCAGGCCTGCGGGTGGTGATCCCCTCGTCGCCGGCGCGCGCCTACGGGCTGCTGCTCGCCGCCATCCGCGACCCTGACCCGGTGATCTTTTTGGAGCCCACCCGTCTCTACCGCCTGTTCAAGCAGGAGGTGGACGACAGCGGCGCGGCGCTGCCCCTGGACGTCTGTTTCCTGTTGCGGGAAGGGAGCGATGTGACGCTGGTGAGCTGGGGGGCGATGGTGCACGAGACCCTGGCGGCCGCCGAGGAATTGGCGGCCGATGGCGTTGCCGCCGAGGTGATTGACGTGGCCAGCGTGAAGCCGCTGGACATGGACACCATCCTGGAGTCGGTGGCCAAGACCGGGCGCTGCGTGATCGTTCACGAGGCTGCCCGTACCGGCGGGGTGGGGGCGGAAATCGCGGCGGGGCTGGCCGAATCCGGCCTCACCTCGCTGCTCGCGCCGATCGAGCGGGTGACCGGCTACGATACGGTGATGCCCCTGCATCGGATGGAAAACCTTTATCTGCCCAACCAGGCGCGCATCGTCGCAGCGGCGCGCCGTGCCCTGGAGTTCGCATGAAACTGTTCAAGCTGCCCGACCTGGGCGAAGGGTTGCAGGAGGCGGAGATCGTCGAGTGGCGCGTGGCGGTGGGCGACCATGTGGTGGCCGACCAGCCGCTGGTGGCGGTGGAGACCGCCAAGGCCATCGTCGATGTTCCCTCGCCCTATTCAGGCCGCATCGCGACCCTGTTCGGCCAGCCCGGCCAGGTGGTGCACGTCGGGGACCCGCTGGTGGAGTTCGAGGATGCCGGACAGGCGGATGCCGGCACGGTGGTGGGGGAGGTAAAAGCGGGACAGGAGGTGGTGGCAGAAGCGCCGGCCCACGTCGGCCACATACCGGCGGGGGCGAAGGCGACCCCGGCGGTGCGGGCGCTGGCCCATCGCCTGGGGGTCGATCTGGCGCTGGTTCCGGGCAGCGGCCCGGACAATCTCGTCACCGCGGCCGATGTGGAGCGCAAGGCAAAAATCCTGGCGGAGCTGGGGCCGTCGGAGCCGCTGCGCGGGGTGCGCCGCGCCATGGCGCGGAACATGGCGCTGGCGGGGGCGGAAGCGGTACCGGTGACGGTGACCGACGACGCGGACATCGAGGCCTGGCCGGCAGGCAGCGATGTCACGCTGCGCCTGGTCCGCGCCCTAGTGCAGGCTTGCCTGGCCGAACCCAGCCTCAACGCCTGGTACGACAGCCACGAGCTGGGGCGGCGGCTGTTCAAGAAAATCGACCTCGGCATGGCCATGGACACCGAGGATGGCCTGTTCGTGCCGGTGCTTCGCGACGTGGGCGGCCGCGATGCCGCCGAGCTGCGGCGGCTACTCGACGCCGCCAAGGAGGCGGTCAGGGCGCGTACCATTCCCCTGCAGGAGTTGCGCGGACCTACCATCACTCTCACCAATTTTGGCGTCATCGCGGGGCGCTACGCCACCCCGGTGGTGCTGCCCCCCACCGTGGCGATTCTCGGCGCCGGCAAGATCAGGCCGCAGGTGGTGGCGGTCGGCGGCGTGCCGGCGGTGCACCGCCTGCTGCCGCTGTCGCTCACCTTCGACCACCGCGCGGTGACCGGCGGCGAGGCAAGCCGCTTCCTGGCGGCGGTGATCGCGGATTTGGAGCTGTCCGCCTGAGCGCCGGGAAGGCGCGCTCTAGAAAGCGCCCCAGCGCCGGGTGTCCATGGCGCGCTTGACCCGGCTGACCGCCATTTCCAGGGCGGCATCGCGCGGCAGCATGCCGCGCTGCTTCACCTGTGCCAGCACTTCACCGGTGTTGTGGCGGATTTTTTCCGCGATGGTGGCGAGCGCCGCCGTTTCGCTGGCACCGTGGTATTCCATCGCCGCGCAAATCACGCCGCCGGCATTGGCGATGAAATCCGGCAGGCACAGCACGCCGCGCTGGTGGAGAATTTTTTCTGCACCCGGAGTGATCGGGATGTTGGCTCCTTCGATCACCAGGCGGGTGTTGAGGCGATCGACATTGTCCTCGTGGACCACGTCGGGCCGTGCCGCCGGTATCCAGATGTCGCACTCCAGTCCGATCACCGCGTCCCGCTCCAGCTTCTGGCCATGGGGGTGGTCGCAGACCTTGCCGCCGGCTTCCTTCAGCGCGATCAGGGCGTCAACATCCAGGCCGTTCGGGTCATGGATCGTTCCGCCCGAATCCGCCGCGCCAACCAGCACCGCACCTTGGCACGCCAGGAAGCGGGCGGCATGCTTGCCCACCGCGCCGAAGCCCTGGATCACCACCCGCGCGCCGGCCATCTTGAAGCCGCAGTAGGGTAGCGCTACTTCCGCTGCATGGCAGATGCCCCAGCCGGTGGCGCCGATCTCGTCGAGCGGGATGCCGCCCACTTCGCGCGGCAGCCCTACCGAGCGGCCGATCTCATCCTTGACCCAAGCCATGCAGGCCTCGTCGGTGCCCATGTCCGGCCCGAAAATGTAATCGTGCTCGTCGCGCAGGGCGCAGGCCAGGGCGCGGATCAGTTTTTCCTTGTCGGCGCGCGGCATCTTCGGATCGCCGTACAGCACTGCCTTGCCGCCGCCATGGGCCAGGCCGGCCGAGGCGTTTTTCAGCGTCATCGCGCGTGCCAGCCTGGCACACTCCACGGTGCTGACGTCGGGCGCCATGCGCACGCCGCCGATGGACGGACCGGCGGCGACATTGTCGACTACCAGCACCGCTTTCAAGCCGGTGCGGGGCTCGTGGATATGGATGACTTTGGCCGGGCCGAGTTCGTCGGCGAACTGAAATCCTGTTTCCATGGTCATCCTTCCCGTATATTTCATTTTAAGGATAGGCAGCCCGGCCGGAATTGCCAAATCCCTGAATGGCATCCGTTTTGGTTTGCTCGTGCTTGGAGTAAAATAGCACCCAATCTCGCAACCATTCCCAAGGCAAAGCCATGTCACTGAGCACATCCACTGCAAAAGAAAAAGCCGCGATTCTCGCCGAAGCGCTACCCTACATCCAGCGTTTTCACGGCAAGACCATCGTGATCAAGTACGGCGGCAACGCCATGACCGAAGAGTCCCTGAAACAGGGCTTCGCCAGGGATGTGGTGCTGCTCAAGCTGGTCGGCCTGAACCCGGTGATCGTCCATGGCGGCGGACCGCAGATCAACGATCTGCTGAAGCGGGTCGGCAAGCAGGGCGAATTCATTCAGGGCATGCGCGTCACCGACCGGGAGACCATGGATATCGTCGAGATGGTGCTGGGGGGGCTGGTCAACAAGGATATCGTCAACCTGATTAATCATCACGGGGGCCGGGCAGTCGGCCTGACCGGCAAGGACGGCGAGTTCATCCAGGCAAAAAAACTGAAGGTGAAGCACGCCGAGAAGGCAGGCGAGTACATCGATATCGGCCAGGTCGGCGAAGTGGTGAGCATCGATCCGGAACTGGTGGCGCTGCTCGACTCGCACGACTTCATCCCGGTGATCGCGCCGATCGGCGTGGGCGAGGATGGCGAAGCCTATAACATCAACGCCGACCTGGTGGCAGGCAAGCTGGCGGAAACCCTCAAGGCCGAGAAGCTGATCCTGCTCACCAACACCACCGGCGTGCTCGACAAGGAAGGCAAACTGCTCACCGGCTTGACGGCCGCCAGGGTGGACGAACTGATTGCCGACGGCACCATCAGCGGCGGCATGATCCCGAAAATTTCCATGGCCCTGGAGGCGGTGAAGAACGGTGTCAAGACCAGCCACATCATCGATGGCCGGGTGGAGCACGCACTGTTGCTGGAAATCCTCACCGATGAGGGCGTCGGCACTTTGATTCGGGCGAATGAATAATCCAATAAAAGCAGTTGAACCGCAAAGGACGCAAGGGGGCGCGAAGGAATTCAAAGGATTAAACAACTTAATCTGTTTGCCAGATGGGTGATGCGTTACCATTCTTAACTCATTGCTTTACTTTGCGAACCTTCGCGTCCTTTGCGGTGAAATGCCGTTTTCAGGATGATATGGAATATATCGGCGGAGAATAATTGATACTCTCTAAAACATGGGTGTTCGATCTGGACAACACCCTGCACAACGCCGGCGCGCACATTTTCCCGCACATGAACCGGGCCATGACGCAGTACCTGCAAGACTATCTCGACCTCGACGAGGCGGGCGCGAACGAGCTGCGCGAGCGCTACTGGCTGCGCTACGGCGCGACCCTGCAAGGGTTGATGCGGCATCATGGCACCGATCCCGATCATTTTCTCTGGCACACCCACCAGTTCCCGGCGCTGCACCAGATGGTGTTGCGCCAGCGGGGCTTGCGGGCGGCGCTGCAAAGGCTGCCTGGCCGCAAGCTGGTGTACTCCAATGCGCCGGCCCATTACATCCACGGGGTGCTGGAACTGCTCGGCATCGCCGACCTGTTCGAAGAAGTATTCACGATCGAGCATGCCGGCTACCGGCCGAAACCCGATGCTCACGGATTTCGTCGCTTGTTCCGTCGGATGCGCCTGAACCCGTCGCGGTGCATCATGGTCGAAGATACGCTGGCCAATCTTAAAACCGCAAAAAAACTCGGCATGAAGACGGTACTGGTGGGGGCGCTGCCGAAACGGCCGAGTTGTGTGGATCTGAGTGTGAGATCGGTGCTGGAGCTGCCCCGGGCGCTGCGCCGTATCCGTTAAACCTATAAAAAGCTGTTGAACCGCAAAGGACGCAAGGGACGCGAAGGAATTCAAGGACTTTAACAACTTAATTTGCTTACCCGATGGGTGATGCAGAATAATTCATTAACTCATTGTTTCGCCTAGAGGCGCCTACTTTTGGTACCTTGCGAACCTTAGCGTCCTTTGCGGTGAAACGCCGTTATCAAGTTAAGAAGGGGTTGCTAGTGACCATCAATAACCGCAAGCTGTTTCTCGGGGTATTCCTGGCCTGCTTCGGGCTGCTGGGCTTTGGCCTGGTACTGCAGCACGTCAAGCACCTGGAGCCCTGCCCACTGTGCATTCTGCAGCGCATCGCCTTCATCGCCATCGGCGTAACGGCACTGGCGGCAGCCATTCACAATCCGAAACACCGCGGCTGGATCGCGTACGGCAGCCTGCTGGCATTTTTTTCCGTGCTGGGGGGCGGTGTCGCTGCCTGGCAGGTGTATTTGCAGCACCTGCCGTCCGGCCAAGTGCCGGAGTGCGGGCCGGGTCTGGATTACATGCTCGAGGCCATGCCGCTGACCAAAATCCTGCCGCTGATTTTCAAGGGTTCGGGCGAGTGCGCCGAAGTGACCTGGACCTTCCTTGAGCTGTCCATCGCGCAATGGGCGCTGGGCTGGTTCGTCCTGTTTGCCCTGGTGGGGGTGATTGCTGCCGTCCGCCGCAGGTAGGCCGAATAAATTCAGCCCTACTGCGCATGTAGGAGCGGGCTTGCCCGCGATGCTTGGTTGGAATGTCGCGACCAAGTCTACTCCTACACCGGCTCACGCTCCATTCGCGCCAGCAGTGCCACCATTTCCCGCACGATCTTGCAATGTTCGCCGTTTAGGGTGGCGATTTCCCTGCATAGCGACAAATCTGTTTCGGAGTAGGTCGAAGCGCATTGCACCGTATTTGAGAAACATACGGCGCAATGCGCTTCGCTTATTGCCGCCCTACGCCCTCTACGCGGGTTGGCTTGGCAACCAGGGGAAATTGGCTGGGGTTGCGAATTGATTCCACAGCCAGATCAACATCAATTAGAGGCCAGTAGAGATGGTTGGGGGTTGGCCATTCAACGGTAGTAATTTGTTCCAGAGTGGCTTGCTTGAACCAAGGAAACTCAGCGTAGGGGACAAAAAGTTCCTCGTTCTTCAAAAGCAACCAGAACCCCTTGTTTGACGCCAAGGAAACTTCAACCTCAGAAGTGGCTACGCCAAGCATGGGTGATCTCCTCATAATGATCCTGCACCAATGACGATGCTTCATGGAGCTGCTTTTTTGAAAGTCCTTGATTCATCGCTAACTCAATCTGGGGTTCTAACCAGAACTTGGCTTCTCCATCCGTATGCGCAACGTGAACATGCATACGCGGTTCTTCGCGTGAAAAAAACACGAGAAAGGGGTCAAAAACACGAGAAAGGGGTCAAGTCTTGATATAACGCTTTCACCTATCCCCCTTGATTACCTTGCTCACCGTTGAATAGTGCACCCCGACATGACGGGCAATCGTTGCCATGCTATAGCCATAGTCCAGGAACGCCTTTCTGATTGCCTCGTTGCGCAAGACCTTATCGTCTTGAACCGCGATTGTAAACATTCTTTCCAAACTTGGCCGGTGCAACAAACGCTGAGTGCGCGGAATTTCCTTCAAATCGTACGCGCATTCAAGAAGCGGGCGCATTTTTTCCACAAAAGCTTCCGATCCCAGCAATGCCTGGCCTCTCACTGCGGACCATGGAGGCGGAAGTCCCTTGCCCTCCGCCACAAACTCAGCGTAGCGGCGCCGGGCTGCGGTACGCGTTTTGGCAAATTGGCCCAGCAACCAGTCAGTTTCGAGCCAATCTGGGCATCCGGACAGCCCCATGGTTGCCGGGTAACTACTCCAGGCGTAGTGTTCAATTTGCGCTACCATGCCGGCGCGTATCGGGTTGAGCACGACATAGCGGCACAACTCCAGCAAATAGCTGTCACGATCCACCACAATCGCCTTGAATCGTCCCTGAAACACATGCCCCACGCGCCCATGACGCCGGTTGAAGCGCTGCGTATAGACTCCGTTCAATTGCCGCATGCCCAGCGACAGGTTGCCCTCTGGTGTCTCGATAAGCAGGTGGTAGTGATTGTCCATCAGGCAGTAGGCGTGACACAGCCAACTGGAGCGCTCTACCACTTCGCCAAGACAGGCGAGAAACAACATACGATCTTCATCGTCAAGAAAGATCGGATTCCGTGCGTTGCCGCGCGAAGTAACGTGATAGATTGCACCGGGAAATTCAAGTCGAAGTTGGCGTGCCATGTGAAGAAGATTAGCTTACAAGCAACCGTTATGTCAAGACTTGACCCCTAGTCTTTCCGGGGGCGGCAGGCTTGCCAGTACTGGCGCAAGGTATCGAGCAGACGCGGCGAGAGCAGCGTATAGCGATCCCGCCCGCCTTTGCCCAGTCGCACCTTGATGCACATCCGGTCCGGGGCGCTCTCGATGTCGGCCAGTTGCAGGGCGCAGACTTCGGAGACGCGCAGGCCAGCGGCGTAGGCGGTGGTGAGCAGGGTGCGCCCGCGAACCGTGGTGGCAGCGGCGATCAGGCAGGCGACTTCCTCACGCGAGAGAATCTGCGGCAAGCGCTTGGGCACCTTGGCCATGGGGATGTCGAGGCGTGCGTTCGCACGCTTGAGCACGCGCTCATACAGGAAGCGGAAGGCGCAAGCCGCCTGATTGACGCTGGCGTAGGCAAGCTTCTTCTCGGTGATGAGGTGAAGGAGGTAGTGTTGAAGTTGCTCGCCGGAGAGCGTGCTCGGCGAACAGCCGTAGTATCTGGCCAGGGCAATTACCGCAGCAAGATAAGATTCCTGAGTACGCAGCGCGAAACCGCGCAAGATCATCGCGTCCATCATCTGTTGACGTAAGGGGGTCATCGTCGTCTCCTCGATCCACGCGGGGACGTCCCCCGCAGAATTAGGGTCGAGGATTCAGCAGACTTCCGCTATCAAAACAGAGGGTACGCTGAGGTTGGGGAAAAAACAGAGAAAAGACGGTGGTGGGGAGGGGCCACCGCGATAGCGGTTTAGTTCAACGTGTAGGTGACCGGCGCTGCGCGGCTTCATCGCGCAGCGTCCAGCGACCAAAGGGAGCGAGGTCGACCGTAGGGTTAGACGGCATCCCGCTCTCTTTCAACAAGTGGCGTGAACCATTCCCACAGTTCATCGAATGTGGTGTTCTTCGGTATCGGATTGTTCTCGATGAATAGTGCGTTCAAGTACTGGTTAATGTACGCTTCGCCCGAGCGCCGTGGATGATTGAACAGCCACGAGTCATACGCCGTCGAATGCACCTCGTAGTGGTGTGTATGAATGAAACGTTCCCATGTTTTCAAGAGTTCGTCTTCCGATCTCACGTCGATGATCTCGAACTGTTCCATCGGTCGGGCCTGAGCCCCACCCCAAGCGTTCAGAAGCAGATCGATCGCGGACACATCAGAGTCAGGCGCACCGTACCCGAAGATGGTCACCATAAAGGCCGACTTGAATGAAGCCTTGGCCACGCGCCAAGCATCCGCAATTGCGGGGTCGTCGTCGTACGGTTTCGCCGCGACAGGGTACAAGAGGCTTGACGAGTCGAAAGGCTCGCCACATCGAGAGCAGGTGGCTCCGCGCACGCCGTGCACATTGTCACGTGGACAGTAGCCGGCCGCTACGTTTCCGTGCAGGAACAGGACGGACGGTATCTGACCCTGCACGATACGATTTCTACGAATTGCTTGAATCAGAAACGGGTCCCAGTTAAAGGTAGCGACCACATCCTTTTTTCGAAGGGACAGTATCAAGTGGTCGTACAAAGTCGGCTTGGACGGCAATGACAGGGATGAGAAGTATGTGAAGATCACGCGCTCAAGTGCAGCCCGCACATCCTTGTAGCCAGGATCAGTGCATAGCTCGCTGTAGAGTTCTTCGAAGTTGCGGCCGACATGCGAAATCCCGGCCGCTGCGAAGACCTCACCAACCGGCACAATGTCGGCGAAATCGTTCATGAGCGGCAGGTGCCTGCCATTTGCATCGCCGTCCGGCAACGCGGCACGACTGGCACCGGCGCCCAAGAGAACGACGTGGGGCCGATCCATCTCGATCTGATCTACTTCGTCTGCAACGGATGCTTCATGCATGAAGCGGCCTCCAATTCCCCTAATGCCATCTGACGTGCAGCTTAACCGGCGCGCCGCTTGCGGCGCATCCGAATTGAAGCGAAGGTTAGATTTCGATTAACGAATGCGTGTGGCAGAGACGGTTTCATTGTCTTCTGTGTTGATCAACTTATCGTCGCACGCAACGATGTCGGTTGTAGGAAGCCATAAAGCAGAGTCAATGGCATCGACAGCATCGACTTCCCAAATAGAGCCGTCTTCTAGTTTCACTATCTGGCCGTCATTTGAGACTGTATCGACCCAGTGGCCTGACTCGCAGCCAGAAGACGAATACCCCCGACCACGAGGCACTGGTGTTTTGCCAACGTACTGTTTGCGGCTCTCGGCAGCTCGACTTTCCGCAGCTTGCGTCTGGGATAGCTGGTCTTTTGTCAGAACGGACTTATCGCAAAGTGATATGTAACGCCCCGTCAGGCAGGTGCGCAGGTTCTCGGATTGCTCTGCAGCCAAAACCTGCTTTAACTCTGGTTCGGACAAAAGATTCTTCTTGCACAGTGCCTTATAGCGTCCGGTGAGACAGGTCTTGAGGTTCTCCCGCTTTTCAGCGGCTAAGACTTGTTGGGCTTCGTCGGTACTGAGCTTGGTTCTGTTGCAGAGTGCGGGGTAGCGCCCCATAAGACAGGTTTTCAGATTCTCGCGGCGCTCCGCACTTTCGACTTTTTTCGACTCGTCTGCACTAAGCCAATGCTTCTTGCAGAGGGCCGGATAGCGGCCACTGAGACACGTTGTCAAATTCTGCGCCCTCTCAAAATCAGACTGGGCCACTAACGGCGGAGAGGCTACCGCAGCGAGCGTAGTTACTAGGATCAGGATTATGGTTTGTCTCACCGTGCCTCCACAAGAAGTCTAACGTTCAAGTTCAGGGGCGCTACGCGGCTTTATCGCGCAGCGTCCCTTGCAACGCCGGGTTGGGCGCAGCAGG
>JAUYSN010000386.1 GCA_030696235.1 Sulfuricella sp.
AAGCTGTGCCCACCCTACAAATCCATCTAAAATACCCTCGTTCCCATGTTCAAATTCCACACCCTCTTCCATGCTTAGTTTCTGGTGGCGTTCATTGATGACGCTGGGCCTGCTGGCGGTCGCTCCGCTCGTCCTGTGGGCGGCGGTCGGCGCGGTTCCTGCGTTGATCCTGATGGTCGTCCTGCTGCTGTTTTACCTTCTCCATCACTTGCGCAATCTGAATGCGCTGGATGGCTGGCTGCGCAAGCCGGATGTCGGGACGGTGCCGCACGGATCCGGGTTGTGGGAAGAGGCATTTGCCGTGCTCTACCAACTGGAGCGGCAGCAATCCGATAGCCAGCACAATCTTTCCAATGCGCTGGAGCGTTTCCAGCAGGCCGGCGAGGCGATGCCGGACGGCGTTGTGATGATGAACAGCAGCGGCCAGATCGAGTGGTGCAATCCGGTGGCCGAGACGCAGTTCGGCATCAACCTCGAGCGCGACCGCGGGCAGTGGATGACCTACCTGATCCGCCAGGCCCAGTTTACCGATTACCTGGCGGCGCATAACTATCGCGAGCCGCTGATATTCAAATCCACCCGCAACCGCGAACTGGTGCTGTCGATTCAGCTGATCCCTTTTGGCGACGAACAGAAGCTCCTGATCAGCCGCGACATCACTCAGCTCGAACGGGTCGAGACCATGCGCCGCGATTTCGTCGCCAACGTTTCCCACGAACTGAGCACGCCGCTGACCGTGGTCGGCGGCTTTCTCGAAACGCTGGTGGACATGGAGCATCTGGATGAAACCCAGACCCGGCACTACCTGAACCTGATGTTCGACCAGACCAACCGCATGCAGCATCTGGTCAAGGATTTGTTGATGCTGTCGAAGCTGGAAAGCAGCCACACTGCCCATCGGGAAGAAAAAGTCGACGTACCGCGCCTGCTAAGGGATTTGTTGAAAGATGCGCAATCCTTGAGCGCCGGACGGCACCGGCTGCGGCTTAACCTGGTCTCGGAGCGCTGGCTGCTGGGCAACGAGGACGAGCTGCGCAGCGCCTTTGGCAACCTGGTTAGCAATGCCATTCGTTACACGCCGGATGGCGGCGAGATCGTCCTGCAATGGGAAGAGTGGGAGGGGGAAGGGGTGTTCAGCGTGCAGGACAGCGGTATCGGCATCGAGCCGCAGCACATTCCGCGCCTCACCGAACGTTTTTACCGGGTGGACCGCAGCCGCTCGCGCGAAACAGGCGGCACCGGCCTGGGACTGGCCATCGCCAAGCATGCCCTGACACGCCATCAGGCGCGGCTCGAAATCGAGAGCACGCCGGGCAAGGGCAGCACCTTCAGTGCCTGTTTTCCGGCGCGGCGGCTGATCGCGGGTGAAGCGACTAATTAAGAGATTGTTTACCGCGAAGGACGCAATGGAACGCAAGGTAACCCATGATCTTGCTTTCCTTTGCGTGCCTTGGCGTCCTTCGCGGTGAAAAAATAGTGCTTATCGATTAGGCTAAATTCGCACAAACCCCATCCGCTCGTAATCGCTGCCTTTTTCAATCAGGCTGTGCAGCTTGACGGTTATGGGCGCTTCCCCGATATGGATTTCCACCAGTCTGCCCGGAGCGAACCCGCCCGGCGGCAGCACCAGGCTGGTGGTTTCTTTCAGCATGGGCAGGTCCGGGAGCAGGAAGGACTGGACGTATTTGCTGGTGGCATCCGTCATCAGCGACACTGAACGTGCGGCGATGGCGAGCGGTGCGCCGGGCAGGAGACGAACGCCGATATGAAGTCCATCGTTCGAGGGAAAGATCAGCCATTTGATCACGCCCAGCGCATAGGTGTTGCTGTCCGCCGGACGGATGGCGATGAGCTGTTTCAGGCTGATGCGCATGCCGCCCTCATCTGGCCGGGCCAGGCGGAAGCCGAGCGCGCCTTCATCCTGAATCTGCCAGGTTTCGAGGCCAAATCCCAGCTGCGAAATATGCAGTTTCTCCGTCTGCTCGCTGATGCGGCCGAAGAATTGCAGATCCTCGATTTCGCGCTGGCTGAGCTTTTCCCTTTCGCCCGGCTGCTTGAAGGGTTTTTCTCCTCCCAGGAAAAAGTGGATCGCCGCCATGCCGAGCGCGACTTGTGCCTTGTTCGCACCCGGCCGGCGGGTAAAGTTCCTGCGTTTCGGCGCGGACTCGCACCAGTGCCGGTAGAATACGGTCAGCAGGGCCTCGCAGTCGGGCTGCACGCAGTCCTCGCCCAGCCCCAGCGCGGCGGGATCCTCATTCTTTCTGAGCTGCTTGATGCGCTTGCGGAAAGTAGTGGCGAGCCGGTCGGTGTCGAGATAGCGGGGGTTGGCCAGTTTCACGTCATCGCGCACAATGACGGGAGGCGCCGACGAGGCCAAATCCACTCCGATCAGGGACAATGAAGTGTCTTCCGGCGGAGTGGCGGTGATCGTTACTCTCACCCCCCATTTATCCAGCCACCGGTCCAGCAGGGAGAGCTGTCTTGGCGTCAAACGGTAGGGGTCGGCCAGGTTGGTGAGCAGAATCTGGGCATAGGAGGCTGCGCAGGTGGCGCTATCGGTTTGCTTGTTCAGGCTATCCCTCACCACATCCATGGCGTAACCCCGCTGCTCCGCGAGGGCATACAATTCGTGCGCCTGTTGCCACACGCCCTTTTCGATTTCGCGGTAGATGCGGTAGTGCTCCAGAAACTGCAGGCCCGTGTAGCGCAGGCAGCGCTGGGTGATCAGGGCGGCGTGCGCGGCGACGCTGGCGTCACCTTCCAGGCAGGCCTGGAGGGAAAGCCGGTAGGCCGCGCCCAGCGCAGCCCAGAGGCCGACTACGCTCTTCCAGTTGTTGAACTGGACGGTCTCCAGCGGCAGGGGCTTGCCGAGGTATTTCCTGGCCATCTCCAGCTGCACAAAGGCGATCGGGTCACGCAGCAGTTCGTTGATTCTGAGGCGCTCCAGAGGCGTGAAGGGAGCCCGGTTGAGCAGCTCCATCTGGGCGGTGAGGGCGGCGTGCGCCAGGGGAACATTGGTCAGCGGCAGCGTTTTCAGCCATTGCCTGCAGGTAATGGCGTCACTGAACTGGGGCGATAGTGCCGGTCCGGGAAGCACGGGTGAGTTCATGGGAGCCTCCTTGATGCTATCAGTCCGAGGCGGGCTGCAGTGCCTCATGGATTATAGTACGCAAGCCTTCCGCCAGCTTCTCGGGCGCTGCTGGCCGCGCATCACGCTGCATTTCACCCCAGATCGGGTTGGGAAAATGCGGGTCGCCACGCCAGCGCGGGATAACGTGCCAGTGGAGATGCGGAGTCAGGTTTCCCAGGCTGGCCAGGTTCACCTTGTCCGGCTGCAGCATCCGCCGAACCGCACTTTCCACCGCGAACACCACGTCCATCAGGTGCCGACGTTCCGTTGCCGGCAGGTCGGTCATCTCCTTGACATGGTTCGTCCAGATGACGCGGCAGAAGCCGGGGTAGTCGCGATCTTCGACCAGCACCACCCGGCACAGCGCATCCTGCCACAGCAGTGTTCCGCCCGCATTTTCGCACAGCTCGCACATGATGCTTTAGAGCAGCACCCGTTCGATGCCGCCGTTGTTCGCACTGGCGATGTAGTCTTCCATCCAGGCCGAACCGAGAAGATGCCGTGCCATTTCCACCACGATGTAATCCGCCTCGATGCCCGTGTCATCATTATAACGGGATAGCCCTTGCAAACAAGAGGGGCAAGATGTCAATAATTTAATCTTCGGGTTTTCGGCGGATGCGGTTTCCCGGTTTATTTCGGCGGCAACCTTGACGATTTCCTCCTGCTTGCGGGAACGTACCTGGGTGGAGATGTCGGGCCGGGTTACCGCCAGCGTGCCGGATTCGCCGCAGCAGCGGTCGGACAGCTTGACGCCGCCGCCGAGCAGATCGTTGGCTACCTTGAGCGGGTTGTAGGTCTTGATCGGGGTGTGGCAGGGGTCGTGGTACATGTAGCGCGTGCCGGTCATGCCTTCCAGTTTCAGCCCTTTTTCCATCAGGTATTCGTGGATGTCGAGCAGGCGGCAGCCGGGGAAGATCTTGTCGAACTGGTATTTCAGCAGCTGATCCATGCAGGTGCCGCAGGACACGATCACGGTCTTGATGTCGAGGTAGTTCAGGGTATTGGCGACGCGGTGGAACAGCACGCGGTTGGCGGTGGTGATGGCCTGTCCCTTGTCGTCGTTGCCGGCCGAGGTCTGCGGGTAGCCGCAGCACAGGTAACCGGGCGGCAGCACGGTCTGCGCGCCGAGATGAAACAGCATCGCCTGGGCGGCGAGCCCGACTTGGCCGAACAGCCGCTCCGAGCCGCAGCCGGGGAAATAGAACACCGCGTCGGAATCCTCGTTGAGCTTGGCGGGATTGCGGATCACCGGCACGATGGCCGGGTCTTCCAGCCCGAGCAGGGCGCGCGAGGTTTTCTTCGGCAGGTGGCCCGGCATCGGCTTGTTGATCATGTGGATGACCTGCGCCTTGAGAGGAGGCTTGCCGACGGTGGCGGGCGGGTTCCGGGTCTGTCCGCCGATCAGGCCGAAGCGCTTCGCCAGCTGGTAACCCAGGCGCTGCCCGGCGTAGCCCCATTCGATCATGGTTTTGCGGATGATCTTGATGGTGGTCGGGTCGGTCGCGTTGAGGAACAGCATCGCGGCGTAGCTGCCGGGATTGAATTTCTTCTTGCCCTGCTTGCGCAGGAAATTGCGCATGGAGATCGAGACGTCGCCGAAGTCGATATCCACCGGGCAGGGGGCGAGGCATTTGTGGCACACCGTGCAGTGGTCGGCGACATCGTTGAATTCGTCGAAATGCTTGAGGGAAATCCCGCGCCGGGTCTGCTCCTCGTACAGGAAAGCCTCGATCAGCAGGCTGGTGGCGAGGATCTTGTTGCGCGGGCTGTAAAGCAGATTGGCGCGCGGGATGTGAGTGTTGCACACCGGCTTGCACTTGCCGCAGCGCAGGCAGTCCTTGATCGAGTCGGCGATCTCGCCGATCTCGCTCTGCTCCATGATCAGCGATTCGACTTCGAGCAGGCTGAAACTGGGGGTGTAGGCATTGCGCAGGTCCGCACCCGGCAGCAGCTTGCCGCGGTTGAAATGGCCGTTGGGGTCGACCTTGGTCTTGTAGACGGCGAAGCTTGCTATCGCCTCTGGCTCGAGGTACTCCAGCTTGGTGATGCCGATGCCGTGTTCGCCCGAAATCACGCCGCCCAGATCGGTGGCCAGCCGCATGATGCGCGCCACCGCCTGGTTGGCTTCCTGCAGCATCTCGTAATCGTCGGAGTTGACCGGGATGTTGGTATGCACGTTGCCGTCGCCGGCATGCATGTGCAATGCCACGAACACCCTGCTCTTCAGGACTTTCTGGTGAATAGAATCGCAGCGCTCCAGAATAGGCTGGTACTCGCGTCCGGTAAAGATACGGTGCAACTCGGCGCGCACCTCCGTTTTCCATGAGATGCGCAGGGTGTGATCCTGCAATGCATGGAAAACGGTTTCGAGTTCGGGATTGGGCGCCTCCGGCTCGAAACCGGAGCCGGCATAGGGTGCGTCCAGGTTTTCCAGCAGCCACTGCCAGCGCTTGCGGCTGTCGCGCAGCAGCGCCAGGGCGGTTTCGCGCCGGGTGCCGAGCAGTTCGGCGTCGGGCAGCGCCTCTTCGTCGCGGTGCAGCGGCAGGTCGCCGGCGATGAATTCTTCCAGCGCATCCAGCAGCTTGAGTTTGTTGCGTGTCGAAAGCTCGATGTTGATGCGCTCGATGCCGTCGCTGTAATCCGCCAGGCGCGGCAGGGGGATGACCACATCTTCGTTGATCTTGAAGGCATTGGTGTGGGCGGCGATGGCGGCGGTGCGGGCGCGGTCGAGCCAGAATTTTTTGCGGGCGTCCTCGCTGACCGCGATGAACCCCTCGCCGCCACGGGCGTTGGCGAGCCGCACGATGCGCGAGGCCGCTTCGCCCACTGCAGCTTCGTCGTCGCTGGCGATGTCCGCCAGCAGCACCATTTTCGGACGTTCCGCCCGGTTCGCCTTGGTGGCGTAGCCGACCGCCTTGACGTAGCGTTCGTCGAGGTGCTCCAGGCCGGCCAGCGCGGTCAGAGGATGGGCATCCAGATAATCCTTGATCTCGACGATCGCCGGCACGGCGCGATGGACCTGGCCGAAGAATTCCAGGCACACGGTGCGGACATGTTTGGGCATGGTGTGCAGGATGAAGCGTGCCGAGGTGATGATGCCGTCGCAGCCTTCCTTCTGTATGCCGGGCAGACCGGAGAGAAACTTGTCGGTGACATCCTTGCCCAGCCCGGTCTTGCGGAAGTGGTTGCCGGGGATTTCCAGCACCTCTTCCGACTCGAGAGTCTTGCCGTCGAAGCCGAGGCGGCTGACGCGAAAGCGGGCGGTTTCGATGTCGTGGATCTTGCCGAGGTTGTGGTCGAGGCGGGTGATCTCCAGCCAGTTGCCGTCGGGGTCGACCATTCGCCACGAGGCCAGGTTGTCGAGTGCAGTACCCCACAAGACCGCCTTCTTGCCGCCGGCATTCATGGCCACGTTGCCGCCGATGCAGGAGGCATCCGCCGAGGTCGGGTCGACCGCGAATACATAGCCGGCGTCATCCGCCGCCTCCATCACGCGCCGGGTGACGACGCCCGCGCCGCAACGGATGGTCGGCACGGCTTCCGCCACGCCGGGCAGGCTGAGCATTTCCACGCCGTTGTGGCAGTCGAGTTTCTCGGTGTTGATCACCGCCGACATCTTGTCGAGCGGCACGGCGCCGCCGGTATAGCCGGTGCCGCCGCCGCGTGGGATCAGGGTCAGGCCGAGCTCGATGCAGGCGCGCACCAGCGGTGCGATTTCCTCCTCGGTGTCGGGGTTGAGCACGACGAAGGGATATTCGACGCGCCAGTCGGTGGCGTCAGTGACGTGCGACGCTCGCGCCAGGCCGTCGAACTGGATATTGTCGCGGCGGGTGTGGGGCAGCAGCTTCTTGAGCACCTTGCGGCGCAGGCGCGCGGTATGCTCGAAATCCGTTTCGAAGGTATCTACAGCGCGGGCAGTGCGTGCTAGCAGCTGCCTGACG
>JAUYSN010000164.1 GCA_030696235.1 Sulfuricella sp.
GGCGAAGATGAAGGAACGCTGGTCGAGTGTTGACCCTAGTTATGTAGGGTGGGCACCGTTTTTGTGCCCACGCGGTGTACCGAGCTTATTTCCGCGTGGGCAAAAGAGCGTTGCCCACCCTACCAAAAAGGATTCTTGACATGATTGCAGACGTAAAAAAATCAGCCGAGCAAAGAATGCAGAAGAGCATCGAGGCTCTGAAGGTAGACTTGGGCAAGGTGCGCACCGGGCGCGCCCATACCGGGATACTCGATCACGTGATGGTTGATTACTACGGTTCTCTTGTGCCGATCAGCTCGGTTGCCAACATCAACTTGATCGATTCGCGCAACATCGGCGTGACGCCATGGGAAAAGAAAATGGTGGGCGCTGTCGAGAAAGCGATCCGCGACTCCGACCTGGGCCTTAATCCCTCCAGCCAGGGCGATCTGATCCGGGTGCCGACGCCGGCGTTGACGGAAGAGCGTCGCAGGGAATTGATCAAGGTCGTCAAGAACGAGGCGGAAAACGCCAAAGTGGCGGTGCGTAATGTGCGACGCGACGCCAATGCAACGCTCAAGGATCTGCTGAAAGATAAGGCGATCAGCGAGGATGATGAGCGTCGCTCCCAGGAAGAGATCCAGAAGCTGACTGACCGGTATATTGCTGAAGTCGACAAGATCCTTCAAGCCAAGGAAACCGATCTGATGGCAATCTAGAGACGCGAAGTGGCCCTGTTTACCAGCTCCACTCGCAGCATCCCCGAAACCGGGGATGTGCCGCAGCATATCGCCATCATCATGGATGGTAACGGCAGGCGGGCCAAGAAGCGCTTCATGCCGCGCATCGCCGGCCACAAGCGCGGCGTTGAAATTGTCAGAACCACCGTAAAGGCCTGTTCCGAACTCGGGGTCAAATACCTGACGCTGTTCGCCTTCAGCAGCGAAAACTGGCGCCGCCCGGCGGAGGAAGTCTCGTTTCTGATGCAACTGTTCATGCTCGCCCTCGAACGGGAAGTCACCAAACTCCATGAAAACAATATCCGGCTGAAAGTTATCGGCGACCGTTCCCGTTTTGAGGACAAACTGGTCGAGATGATCACTCGTGCTGAATCGCTCACGCAAAACAATACCGGGTTGACCCTGACCATCGCCGCCAATTACGGCGGTCGCTGGGATCTGGTTCAGGCGACACACAGGATGCTGGAAGCCCATCCTGACTGCGGCCAGACTTTCAAGGAAGAGGATCTGGAGCCCTATCTTTCCACCGGTTATGCGCCTGAGCCGGATCTGTTCATCCGCACCGGCGGGGAGCAGCGCATCAGCAACTTCATGCTTTGGCAGTTGGCCTATGCCGAGCTGTATTTTACCGATACCCTGTGGCCGGATTTCAATACCCTGGCCTTGAAGCGCGCGATCAAATCTTTTCAGCAAAGAGAGCGCCGCTTCGGACGCACCAGCGAGCAACTCAAAAAAAATGCTTAAGGCACGCATACTGACCGTTCTGCTGCTGTTGCCTTTGCTTTTAGGCGCACTGTTTCTTCTTCCGGAAACGGGTTGGGCGCTGCTGATGCTGGGGGTGATGCTGATCGGCGCCCGTGAGTGGTCGAAAATTTCCGCTTTCTCGGGTTTCCAGGGCTGGGCTTATGTGCTGCTGACGCTGTTCATCGGTCTGGCACTGCTGCCCGAATCTTCCCGTTCAGCCAATTTCGTGTTGTACGGCATTGCCTTCCTTTTCTGGGCGTTCCTGGTTCCGCTGTGGCTGCGCAATCAATGGCGTACCCGGCAGTGGACTATCATGGCGTTGATCGGTTGGGTTGTTTTGATTCCCACCTGGCTTGCCCTGGTGGAGCTGCGAACCTTCGGCCCCGGCCTGCTTCTGGGCCTGCTGGCGGTGGTCTGGATCGCCGATAGCGCCGCCTATTTTTCCGGCCGCAAATTCGGCCGCCACAAGCTCGCTCCGGCGATCAGCCCGGGAAAAACCTGGGAGGGTGTCGCCGGCGCGTTTTTGGGCGTCACATTGTATGGGTTGGCTTGGGGAATGTGGGACAGTTCCTCCCTGCCGTTCAATTCCGGCCTGTGGCGGGGGGTACTGTTGCTGTGGCTGCTGACGCTGTTCAGTATCCTGGGGGATTTGTTCGAATCCTGGATGAAGCGCGTGGCCGGGCTCAAGGATAGCGGCCGGATTCTTCCCGGCCATGGCGGCGTGCTGGACCGCATCGATGCCCTGACAGCGGCGATGCCTCTGGCTGCCTTCGGTTTGTTGCTCAAGAATTATTACGCATTTTGATTTGTAAAAAACATTCAGTCACGGATTACACAGATAAACACAGATAAAGACGGATAATCAATGAGTGAACTTCTCTTCTTGCTTACCTTCACGGTGAATGGCGCATTTTCAACAATGCTTTGTTTTATCTGTGTTAATCCGTGTTCATCCGTGGCAAACCGGTTTTCCTTGATTTAAACAGATGCCAAAAAT
>JAUYSN010000401.1 GCA_030696235.1 Sulfuricella sp.
CCGTGTCGCCTAGAGGCGCCTACTTTTGGTTATCCGTGGCCAACCGCCTTTGGATTTATTCGCTTTTTTTCAGCTTTTCGGCCTTCTCGTGCAGGGCATCCGCCATGCCGGCGAGAATGCCGCCTGCCAGCGACGCCAGGCGCGCACTCATCTCGCGCGCCGCGTCCTTGCCGGTAACTTTGCCTTCATGCAATGTCGCGGAAACCTTGTTGCCGAGCGTACTCACCGTTTCGGCAACCTTGGCGCCGGTATCGGTACCGGCACGCCGGGCGTGGACGACCAGATCTTTCAGCTCCTGTTTGATCTTACCCGCTGCGGAATCGGCGACCACGCTCACGGTGTCTAGAAACTCCTCCTCCAGACGCTTGAGATTGACCAGCGCCCAGTCCAGCTCACTTTCGGAAAAATCCTTGGCATGGGAAGTCAACTGCTCCAGCGCCAGGTGGGTTGCTTCCGCCGCTTTCGTCAGCGCCTCATCCATCCCGGCCAATCCTTCGGACAGGGCAGACTTCACTTCACCGGCGCGTTTCGCGGCACCCACGCTGATCCCTTCCGTTACTGCATTGATCACAGGCCGGATCTCTTCGGTGCTCAGCTTCCGGGTTTTCAGGGCCCGCAGAGTCAAATCGCGGACTTTCGTGCGGATATCCACCCCCTCCTCAACCGAAGCGCTCGCCGCTTGCTTGATTTCTTCGGTGGAAAGCATGTTCGGATTGTTCTCACTCATGATGATCTCCTTACTAATTATTCGAGTTGTCTTACACTGAAATCTAGCAGAAATTGCTTTATAATGCGCGGTTTTAATTGCCATTCCATGTTACTCGGCCAACCCCTTCCCACTCCCGGCTCCCGCAAGCGCTACGCCAGCCTTCAAGGCTCGAGCGATGCCCTGGCGCTGGCGCAGATGGCGGGACAAAAACGGCCTCTGATCATCCTCACCGAAACCGCATTGGATGCCCAGCGCCTGCACGATGAAATCCCTTATTTCGCGCCGGCTCTTTCGGTTCACCTGCTGCCGGACTGGGAAACCCTGCCCTATGACCAGTTTTCCCCGCACCAGGACCTGATTTCTGAGCGTCTGGCCACACTCTACCAGATTTCGCAAAACGCCTGCGATGTCGCCATCATTCCCGCCACCACCGCGCTTTACCGCCTGCCGCCGCGCGAATTTCTGGCGGCGCACACTTTCTTCCTGAAGCAGGGCACCCAGCTTGATCTGGATGCCCTGCGCGGCCAGCTGACTCTGGCCGGCTATACCCACGTCACCCAGGTTTTAAGTCCCGGCGAATACAGCGTGCGCGGCGGCATCGTCGACCTGTTCCCGATGGGCAGTCCGCTGCCCTACCGCATCGACCTGTTCGACAACGAGATCGAGAGCATACGCACCTTCGACGCGGACACCCAGCGCAGCATCTACCCGGTCAAGGATGTCCGCCTGCTCCCCGCGCGCGAGTTTCCGCTGGATAAAGCCGGCCAGGACACTTTCCGCCGCAACTTCCGCGAAAAATTCGAGGGCGACCCTTCCAAAAGCCGTCTATACAAGGACGTCAGCGCGGGCCTCGCGCCGCACGGCATCGAATATTATTTGCCGCTGTTTTTCGAGAGCACCGCCACGCTGTTCGATTACCTTCCGCAGGATGCGCTGATCTGCCAGTACCACGGACTGGAAACGGCAGCACAGAATTTCTGGCGCGACACCCAGTCGCGCTATCAACTGCTGCGCGGCGACCGCGACCGGCCGCTGTTGCCACCGCAGGAGCTGTTCCTCACGGTGGAGGCGCTGTTCGGAGCACTCAAGCCTTACCCGCGCATCGAATTGAGCGCCGAGGAACTCGCAAAAAAACCCGTCAGCGAGCCTCTTCCCTCGGTGCAGGTAGACCGCCGCGCCGAAAATCCGGTCAGCCGGCTGCAGCAGTTCATTGCCGATTTCGACGGCCGCATCCTGCTGCTGGCGGAAAGCCTGGGGCGCAGAGAAACCATGCTGCAATTCCTGATGGAGCATGGCCTCAGGCCGGTGCCCTGCGAAACTTATGCCGATTTCCAGGACAGCCAGGAAAAATTCATGCTCGGGGTTGGGCCTTTGAGCACCGGTTTTGTTCTTCCCTCCTCACCCCTCCCCCCTCACCCCTCACTCGCCTTCATCACCGAAAGCGAGCTGTATGCCACCCAGGTGCGTCAGATCCGGCGCCGCGACGCTGCGCGCAAATCGACTGTTGAAAACATGCTGCGCGACCTGTCCGAGGTCCGCATCAATGATCCGGTGGTGCACGAGCAGCACGGCATCGGCCGCTACCTGGGGCTGGTCAGCCTGGATCTGGGCGAAGGCGAGACAGAGTTTCTGCTCCTCGAATATGCCGGTGGCGACAAGCTTTACGTACCGGTTTCCCATCTGTACCTGATCGGCCGCTACAGCGGCGCATCGCCGGAATCCGCGCCGCTGCACAAGCTGGGCAGCGGCCAGTGGGAAAAAGCCAAGAAGAAGGCGCTCAAGCAGGCGCGCGACACTGCCGCCGAACTGCTCAATCTCTACGCCCAGCGCGCCACGCGCCAGGGCCACGTGTTCCAGATCAAGCCGCAGGATTACGAGGCGTTCTCCGCCAGTTTCGAGTTCGAGGAAACTCCGGATCAGGCCGCCGCGATCCAGGCCGTGATCGAGGACATGACATCCGGTAAACCGATGGAACGCCAGATCTGCGGCGATGTCGGTTTCGGCAAGACCGAGGAGGCCCTGCGCGCGGCCTTCGACGCCGAAGCCGACGGCA
>JAUYSN010000166.1 GCA_030696235.1 Sulfuricella sp.
CCTTTGCTCAGCAGCAGAGCCGTGCCTCAACATTTATCCTGTCGATCGACGATGAAGAGTTCTCCACGCCCGAATTGGCGGAGCACGCGGTCGCCCAAGTTCGTGCCTTCGTGGTGGAGATCCGCCGCCGCAACGCCGAAATCCCTATCTTCCTGTACGGCGAGACCCGCACTTCGCGCCATATCCCCAACGACGTGCTGAAGGAACTACACGGCTTCATTCACATGTTCGAGGATACGCCGGAGTTCATCGCGCGCTATGTGGTGCGGGAGGCGAAGGATTATCTGGACTCCCTGGCGCCGCCTTTCTTCCGGGCGCTCACTCATTATGCCGCCGACGGCTCCTACTCCTGGCACTGCCCTGGCCATTCGGGCGGCGTTGCCTTTCTCAAGAGCCCAGTCGGGCAGATGTTCCACCAGTTCTTCGGCGAGAATTTGCTGCGCGCAGACGTGTGCAACGCTGTGGACGAGCTCGGCCAACTGCTTGACCATACCGGCCCGGTTGCGGCCAGTGAGCGTAACGCCGCGCGCATCTTCAATGCGGACCACCTGTTTTTCGTCACCAACGGCACCTCCACTTCCAACAAGATGGTATGGCATTCCACGGTTGCGCCGGGGGATGTGGTGGTCGTGGATCGCAACTGCCACAAATCGATATTGCATGCGATTATCATGACGGGCGCGGTGCCGGTTTTTCTGACTCCAACACGCAACCATTACGGCATCATCGGGCCGATCCCGCTGGAAGAATTCAAACCGGAGAACATCCGCAAGAAGATCGAGGCCAATCCTTTTGCGCGCGGGGTAAAAACCAAGCCACGAGTGCTCACTCTCACTCAGAGCACCTATGACGGTATTCTCTACAACGTGGAAACCCTCAAGGAAATGCTGGACGGGGAGATCGATACCCTGCATTTCGACGAGGCATGGCTGCCCCACGCCACTTTCCACGATTTCTATCAGGGCATGCACGCCATCGGCAAGGAACGCCCGCGCTGCAAGGACTCGATGATTTTTGCCACCCAGTCCACCCACAAGATGCTGGCGGGGCTGTCCCAGGCATCGCAGATCCTGATTCAGGATTCCGAGACTCGCAAGCTGGATCGCGACGTATTCAACGAGGCCTACCTGATGCATAGTTCCACCAGCCCACAATACGCCATCATCGCATCCTGCGATGTGGCGGCGGCGATGATGGAACCGCCCGGCGGTACCGCGCTGGTGGAGGAGTCGATCCTCGAAGCCCTGGATTTCCGCCGCGCCATGCGCAAGGTGGATGAGGAGTTTGGCGCTTCCTGGTGGTTCAAGGTATGGGGGCCGGAACATCTCGCCGAGGAGGGCATCGGCGAGCGCGACGACTGGATGCTGCGCCAGGGCGAGCGCTGGCACGGCTTCGGCAATCTCGCGCCGGGATTCAATATGCTGGACCCGATCAAGTCCACCGTCATCACGCCGGGACTGGATGTGGACGGGGATTTCGCCGACTCGGGGATCCCCGCGGCCATCGTCACCAAGTACCTGGCAGAGCACGGCGTGATCGTGGAAAAGACCAGCCTTTACTCCTTCTTCATCATGTTCACCATCGGCATTACCAAGGGCCGCTGGAACACCATGCTGACTGCGTTGCAGCAGTTCAAGGACGACTACGACCGCAACCAGCCGCTGTGGCGCGTGCTACCCGAATTCGTCGCCAAGAATCCGCGTTACGAGCGGATGGGCCTGAAGGAACTGAGCGACAGCATACACGGCATCTACAAGGCCAACGACGTGGCGCGTTTGACTACCGAGATGTATTTGTCCGACATGGTGCCGGCGATGAAGCCGAGCGATGCCTTTGCCCGCATGGCACACAGGGAGATCGACCGGGTCGAGATCGACGATCTGGCTGGGCGCGTGACCAGCGTGTTGCTGACCCCCTATCCACCCGGTATTCCATTGCTGATTCCCGGCGAACGCTTCAATGAGACCATCGTGCGTTATTTGAAATTCGCCCGTGAATTCAACGAGAAATTTCCTGGCTTCGAGACCGACATACACGGTCTGGTGAAGGACGAACTGAATGGGAAGTCACGCTATTATGTGGATTGTGTGAAGCATCTTTAGCGCAGTCTGTACCAAAGCAAAACGGGCAAATCAAAACCAGCGCCTTTCTCGTTTGCCTCCTCTCCCGCTTGCGGGAGAGGATTGAGGAGAGGGTAGCCCCCCCCAAGGTGACGCCTCAGAACTGGAGGGTCTCACCCGCTTTCATTTCATGCAGTCTGGTCTTGCCGCCTTGTTTCCTCAGCGCCTTGGCAAAGGCCTCCACCGTTCCGTCCAGTACCGGGAAGGTGCCGAAGTGCATCGGCACGACCCTGCCGGGTTTGACCAGTCGAACGGCTTCTGCGGCGCGCTCCGGGCCCATGGTGAAATGGCCGCCGATGCAGGCGAGCATCACGTCCACTTTGCCGAATTGGCGAATCAGGGCCATGTCGCTGAACACGTCGGTGTCGCCGGTGTGGTAGATTGCCGGGCCATTTTTCAGCGTAATGAGAAAGCCGCCGGGGTTGCCGCCGTCGTGGATGTCCTTGTCGGCGCTGCCCTCGGGCGCCATCACCGTGGAACTATGTATGGCCGGGATGAAGGCGATTTTTACCTCGCCATCGAGCAGCGTAAGCTCGCCGCCGAAGTTACCCTGGGTGTCGAAACCCATCTGCTTCTCCGGGTAACCGCCGTACTGGACGATCGCCTTGCCCAGGTCGAAGGTGCTGACCAGCCTGGCCCCAGTCTTCCTGGCGATTTCTGCGCTGTTGCCGACATGGTCGAAGTGGCCGTGAGTGATCAGGATC
>JAUYSN010000418.1 GCA_030696235.1 Sulfuricella sp.
GATTCCCGTTTTTCCCATTCTATTGAAACCCTAAGCCAGATCACTCGCGACATTCTGAACCAGTCGAAACTGGCCGGCGCCACCGCCTGCGAGGCGGAAGTGTCGCAAGGCTTCGGCCAGAACGTCTCGGTGCGCCGCGGCGAAGTCGAAACCATCGAATACAACCGCGACAAGGGACTGGGGGTGACGGTTTACTTCGGCCATAAGCGCGGCCATGCCAGCACTTCGGACCTGTCGCCCCAGGCGATCAAGGATACCGTCGCGGCAGCGGTGAGCATTGCCAGATACACCGCCAGCGACGAATTCGCCGGGCTCGCCGACGAGAAGCTGCTGGCCAGGGATATCCCCGATCTCAGCCTGTACCACCCGTGGGATTTGTCGGTGGAACAGGCGATCGAACTGGCAAAGGCCTGCGAGGCTGCGGCGTTCGCGGTGGACAAGCGGATCGACAATTCCGAGGGTGCCTCGGTATCCACCCAGGAATCGCTGTTCATGTACGGCAACAGCCTGGGCTTCCTCGGCGGCTATCCTTCCTCGCGCCACGACATCAGCTGCGCGGTGATCGCCGAAGACCAGGGGATGCAGCGCGATTACTGGTACAGCTCGCGGCGCGATGCGGCCGACCTGGAAAGCGCCGAAGCCGTCGGCAGGAAGGCCGGCGAGCGCACCGTGCGCCGTCTCGCGGCGCGCAAGATCAAGACCACCGAGTGTCCGGTGCTGTTCGAAGCGCCGATTGCTTCCGGCCTGATTGGACATCTGGTCGGCGCTGTCAGCGGCGGCAGTCTGTACCGCAAATCCTCTTTCCTGCTCGACAGCCTGGGCCAGCAAATTTTTGCTCCGTTCATCCAGATCCGCGAGCTGCCGCATATTCTTAAAGGGCTGGGCAGCAGCCCCTTTGACAATGAAGGTGTCGCCACCCATGCGCGCGACCTGATCAAGGACGGCGTGCTGCAAGGTTATTTTCTCGGCAGCTACTCGGCGCGCAAATTGGGTATGACTTCCACTGGCAATGCCGGCGGCAACCACAATCTGATTATCGAGAGCAGCGGCCAGGATTTTGCCGGTCTGCTGAAAATGATGGATAGGGGCCTGGTGGTGACGGAACTGCTCGGCCATGGCATCAACCCGGTGACTGGAGATTATTCCCGCGGGGCCGCCGGTTATTGGGTGGAAAACGGCGAAATTCAGTTTCCCGTCGAGGAGATTACCATTGCCGGCAATCTCAAGGACATGTTCCGGCAGATCATTGCGGTCGGCAACGACGTCCTGGTCCAAGGATCGAAGCAGTGCGGTTCGATATTGATTGAGAAAATGACCGTCGCGGGCGAATAGAAATGGTTATGCCCCTGCCGATTCGGCAATGGGTTTCACGCCGCGCAGCGTCGAAAATGCCGTCTCTGCCAGCAAGGCCGTGAACTCGGCGTGGGTTTCCTTCTCGGCGGAACGCGTTGCGGCATAGAGCCGCCCCCACAATCCCTTGGGGCCGATGGGCCGCGCCGCGACATAGCCACGTTCCAAATAAGTTTGTACTGCCCATCGCGGCAGGGCCGCGATGCCGCGGCCGGAAGCCACCAGTTGTAGGATGGCCACGGTCAGCTCCGCTGTGCGCCGGGGCGGATTCACCCCGGCGGGCTTTAGAACCCGCCGCACCAAGTCCAGCATCCGGTCCGGCACGGGGTAAGTGATCAGCGTTTCCTGCCCGAAGTCACGCGCCGTGAGAGAAGCCCGTGCGGCCAGAGCATGGCCGCGAGCTGTGAGCCCCACCATCTCGTAGGCGAACAGGGGGTGGTAGGCGATCCCCGCTTGGCGTTTTGCTTCCGAAATGATCACCATGTCGGCTTGGTGCTCGGTCAACAGGGCTAGCGGTTCGGTGTGAAAGCCCGGCACCAGGTCCAGTTCCACCTCTGGATGGTGCTCACGGTAGGCGTCCATGGCGGGCATTAGCCAGTCATAGCAGGTATGGCATTCCACCGCGATGCGCAGTTCGCGCGTGGGTAGCGCGGCTTTCATGCGGGCTATAGCCTGGCGCGCTGCCTCCACCTCCGGCAGCATCTGCCTGGCAAGTGCCAGAAGCGCCTTGCCGGCTTCAGTCAGTTTCAGCGGCCGTTGCTGGCGCTCGAAAAGCGGTGTCTCCAAATAATCCTCCAGCGCCGCAAGTTGATGGGACAGAGCGGATTGCGTCAAATGAACCCTAGCGGCGGCACGGGTTACGCTGCCCGTGTCCTCCAGTGCAACGATGGCTTTCAGGTGGCGTAGCTCAATCATGAATTATAATCATAATAAAGTGATAAACATGCGTTTGAATCATACATGAAAAATGCGGATCATGGCGTAATTTGAATCAGGAGACCGCCATGATCACCATCCACACCCTGGGATTTCCGCGCATGGGCGCGCAACGGGAGCTGAAGTTCGCACTGGAGAAATACTGGCGCGGGGAGATTTCCGCCGACGACCTGGAGGCCGCTGGTCGCGAACTGCGGGCACGGCATTGGGCGCAGCAACGGGAGGCAGGACTGGAC
This sequence comes from Sulfuricella sp., assembly GCA_030696235.1. Classification (GTDB taxonomy): domain Bacteria; phylum Pseudomonadota; class Gammaproteobacteria; order Burkholderiales; family Sulfuricellaceae; genus Sulfuricella. The sequence goes on from JAUYSN010000418.1 coordinate 2,523, forward strand.
TTCGTGACGGTGGGTGATTTCGCCTTCTATGATCACGTGGCGGCCCACGTTCAGCTGCTTGGCTGCGAACCGGCGCGCTTCGGCTTCACCGGGCGGGAACCGGAGCTTGCGCGCTATTTCACGATGGCGCGGGGAGTGGCGGGCGAGGCGCCCGTTTGTGGTTGCGGTCAGACCCACGGCGCTGATGTCGCCGGAAAACCCGCGCTGGAGATGACCAAGTGGTTCGACACCAACTACCATTACCTTGTCCCGGAATTCACGCCAGAGACCGATTTTCATCTGGCCTCGGAACGCCTGTTTGACGAGGTGGCGGAAGCCATGGCTCTGGGTCATCCGGTCAAGGCCGTGCTGGTGGGGCCGCTGACCTTCCTGTGGCTGGGCAAGGAAAAGGCGTCCGAATTCGACCGCTTGGCGCTGCTGGAAAAACTGCTGCCGGTCTACTGCGAAATCCTCGTCCGGCTGAAGGGTTCCGGTGTCGAGTGGGTGCAAGTGGACGAGCCCATCCTGGGCCTCGATCTGCCGGCCGCGTGGAAGAAAGCTTTCGAGGGTGCTTACTGGCGCCTCGCCTCAACTGGTGCGAAACTGCTGCTCGCCACTTATTTCTCGGCGCTGGAGGAGAATTTGCGCATGGCCTGCCAGCTTCCCGTGGCGGGCTTGCACGTGGATGCCGTGCGCGCGTCGCAGGAACTGACCGGGGCTGCGGACTGGCTGCCCGCCCACAAGGTGCTCTCGGTGGGTATCGTGGACGGGCGCAATGTCTGGCGGACCGATCCGGACCTCGCGCTGGCGGCGCTAAGACCAGTGTATGAGAAAAGGGGCGGAAACCTCTGGCTGGCGCCGTCGTGTTCGCTCTTGCACGTTCCGGTGAGTCTGGAGGCGGAAACCGGGTTGGACGTGGAATTGAAATCCTGGCTCGCTTTTGCCATGGAGAAGCTTGGCGAGCTGTCCATGCTGAAACATGCGCTGGTCGAGGGCGAGTCATCCGTGGCGGGGGAGCTTGCCGCTGCCCGCACAGCGCTCGTGTCCCGGCGATCCAGCCCGCGCGTGCGCAACCCCCGGGTCGCCGAACGCCTCGCCGGCCTGCCCGCCGATGCCGACCGGCGCGCCTCGCCTTTCGCTGCGCGCCAGGCCAGGCAGCGGACGAGGTTCAATCTGCCGCGCTTCCCCACCACCTCCATCGGCTCCTTCCCGCAGACAGCGGAGATTCGTGCCGCCCGCGCGGCCTTCAGGCGCGGAGAAATCGGCGAAGAGGAATACCGCCGCCGGATGTACGCGGAAATCGCCGTCGCGGTGAGAAAACAGGAAGAACTCGGCCTCGACGTGCTGGTCCACGGCGAGCCAGAGCGCAACGACATGGTGGAATATTTCGGCGAGCAGCTCGCCGGCTTCGTCTTTACCCGCAATGGCTGGGTGCAGTCCTACGGCTCCCGCTGCGTCAAGCCGCCGATCATCTACGGCGACGTGTCGCGGCCCGCCGCCATGACGGTCGAATGGGCGGCCTACGCCCAGAGCCTTACAGCCAGGCCCATGAAGGGAATGCTCACGGGTCCGGTCACCATTCTGCAATGGTCCTTCGTGCGCGATGACCAGCCGCGCGCCGACACGGCCCTGCAGATCGCGCTCGCCATCCGGGACGAAGTGGTGGATCTGGAGCAGGCCGGCATCGGCATCATCCAGATCGACGAACCCGCCATCCGCGAGGGCCTGCCCTTGAGGCGCGCGCAGTGGAAGGCGTATCTCGTCTGGGCGGCCCATGCCTTCCGGATTTCGGCATCGGGTGTGACGGACGGCACGCAAATCCACACCCATATGTGCTACTCGGAATTCAACGACATCCTGCCGGAGATTGCGGCGATGGACGCCGATGTCATCACCATCGAAACCAGCCGCTCGGATATGGAACTGTTGCGAGGTTTCGGGGATTTCAACTATCCCAACGAGATCGGGCCGGGCGTGTACGACATCCACTCTCCGCGCGTGCCCACGGTTGACGAAATGGTGCGCTTGCTGGAAAAGGCGGCCGCCGTCATTCCGGCGGGAAATCTTTGGGTCAACCCGGACTGCGGGCTCAAGACCCGTGGCTGGCTGGAAACGGAAGCGGCTCTGGCCAACATGGTCGAGGCGGCAAGGAGGGTGCGGGCTGCCATTGTTTGAGCCGGCGCAAAGCCGCTGCGACCGTCCCCATATCAACCGTGCTGCGGTTAATCTGATGGAGCCATCAGCCGGGAAATCCGAATACTCAGCAAAAGGAAGCCGTGTCATGATAAAATTACCATTTTGCTTTTTGGAAAGAGCTCGTTATGTTTAGCGCAGAACAGACCATCGCCAAGTTCGATCCCGAGTTGTGGCAGGCGATGCAGGATGAAACCCGCCGTCAGGAAGACCACATCGAGCTGATCGCCTCGGAAAACTACGCCAGCCCGGCGGTGATGGAAGCGCAGGGCTCGCAACTGACCAATAAGTACGCCGAAGGCTATCCCGGCAAGCGCTATTACGGCGGCTGCGAGTACGTGGACGTGGCCGAGCAGCTGGCGATCGACCGGGTCAAGGCCCTGTTCGGCGCGGAATATGCCAACGTCCAGCCGCACTCCGGTTCCCAGGCCAACCAGGCGGTATACATGGCGGTACTGCAGCCCGGCGACACCATTTTGGGCATGTCGCTGGCACACGGCGGCCACCTCACCCACGGCGCCTCGGTCAATCTGTCCGGCAAGCTGTACAAGGCGGTGACCTACGGTCTGGATCCGAAAACCGAGGCGATCGACTACGACGAAGTGGAGCGTCTGGCCCACGAGCACAAGCCGAAAATGATCGTGGCCGGGGCTTCCGCCTATTCCCTGATCATCGACTGGAAACGCTTCCGCAAGATCGCCGACGCGGTCGGCGCCTACCTGTTCGTCGACATGGCGCATTACGCCGGCCTGATCGCGGCAGGGCTGTACCCCAACCCGGTCGGGATCGCCGATTTTGTCACCAGCACCACCCACAAGACCCTGCGCGGCCCGCGCGGCGGCATCATCCT
>JAUYSN010000421.1 GCA_030696235.1 Sulfuricella sp.
GTCGTTGTAGAACTCGCGCCGGTCGGCGATGGCGTTCTCCAGCCCGGTGATGCGTCCCTGCAAGTGCTGGAAGGTTTCGTTGGCTTTCAGCTCGGGGTAGGCCTCGGCCACCGCGAACAGGTTGCCGAGCAGCCCGCGCAGCGAGCCTTCGGCCGCACCCAGTGCCCCCATGTTGTGACTTTCACGTGCATCGGCAACCTGGGAGCGCGCCTTCATCACCTTTTCCAGGGTTTCCTGCTCGTATTTCATGTACTGCTTGCAGGTTTCCACCAGCTTGGGCAGCTCGTCATGGCGCTGCTTGAGGAGCACGTCGATGTTGGCCCAGGCCTTGGAAACATTGTGCTTGAGGTTGACCAGGCCGTTGTAGAGCATGATGAAATAAACCGCGACGACAGCCAGAATGGCAAGCAGGACGAGAAATCCCATGGCAGTTCCCCTTTGTTTTGAATTGGTATCCATGCATTTTGCCGAAATTCACGCCGCTTCGCCAGTTTCAACGAAGATTTTGGGGATGGTCGATCGTGGCTGCTATATTTAAAAATGATGAACCTTATTCACTTTGATCAGCAAGGGAAACGAAAATGACCGATATCATCAAGTTGCTGGGCAATGAAGCGGAGAATTTGCTGGCCTACCAGTGCAAGGGAATTCCCAAGGACATGCTGCACCTGCCGGGGCCGGACTACGTCGACCGGGTGGTGGCGCAGAAGGACCTCAAGCCCGGCGTGCTGCGCGCTTTGCAAACCCTGTTCAGCCATGGCCGTCTGGCCGGGACGGGCTACCTGTCCATCCTGCCGGTGGATCAGGGGGTGGAGCATTCGGGTGGCGCTTCTTTCGCCCCCAACCCGATCTACTTCGACCCTGAAAACATCGTCAAGCTGGCCATCGAGGGCGGCTGCAACGCGGTGGCTTCGACCTTGGGTGTGCTGGGTTCGGTGGCGCGCCGCTATGCGCACAAGATCCCTTTCATCGTCAAAATCAACCACAGCGAGATGCTCACCTACCCGGAGATCCACGACCAGACCCTGTTCGCCAGCGTTGACCAGGCTTTCGACATGGGCGCGGTGGCAGTGGGGGCGACGGTGTATTACGGCTCGGCCGAGTCGCGGCGGCAGATCATCGAGATCAGCGAGGCCTTCGCCCATGCACACGAGCTGGGCATGGCCACGGTGCTGTGGGCCTACCTGCGCAATTCAGGCTTCAAGAAGGACGGCGTCGATTACCACACCAGCGCCGACCTGACCGGCCAGGCCAACCATCTCGCCGCCACCATCGAGGCCGACATCATCAAGCAGAAGCAGGCCGAGAACAACGGCGGCTACACCGCGATCAAGTTCGGCAAGACCCATCCCAAGGTGTATTCCGAGCTGACCAGCGATCACCCGATCGATCTGGTGCGCTACCAGGTGGCCAACTGCTACCTGGGACGGGCCGGCATGATCAACTCCGGTGGCGCTTCGGGCGAGAACGACCTGGGTCAGGCAGTGCGCACCGCGGTGATCAACAAGCGTGCCGGCGGCATGGGGCTGATTTCGGGGCGCAAGGCGTTCCAGAAGCCGATGCAGGATGGCGTGATTCTGCTCAACGCGATCCAGGATGTGTATCTGGCAAAGGACGTGAGTATTGCGTAGGGAAATGCGTAACGGCTGAGGTGCGCTGTCAGCCGATGATCCCCAGTTCTTCCGTGTATGGCCTGCTCGGGTACTGGAAGCCAACCGGCCCGTCCGGTTCGGCATGGACGAACTGGTGGACGAACGGGTTTTCGGAGTCGAGCAATTCCGCCGCCGCACCCTCGGCCACCACCACGCCGTCATGGATGAAATAGACGTAGTCGACGACCTTCAGGGATTCCGATACGTCGTAGGTCACCACTACCGAGGTTACGCCCAGCGCGTCGTTCAGGCGCCGGATCAGGTTTGCGATGGTGTTGAGCGAGATCGGATCGAGGCCGGCGAAGGGTTCATCGTAGATGATCAGCGTGGGGTCCAAGGCGATTGCGCGCGCCAGAGCCACCCGCCGCTCCATGCCGCCCGACAGCTCGCTCGGCATCAGGGCGTGGGCGCCGCGCAGGCCGACTGAGTGGAGTTTCATCAACACCAGATCGCGGATCATCTCCTCGGGGAGGTCGGTGTGTTCGCGCATCGGGAACGCAATATTGTCGAAAACCGACAGATCGCTGAATAGCCCGCTCACCTGGAACATCATGCCCATTTCCCGGCGCAAGGCGTACAGGCCGTCGTTGTCGAGTTCGTGGACGACCTGGCCTTCAACCTTGACGCTTCCGCGCGACGGCCTGAGCTGCCCGCCGACATGGCGAAGCAGGGTGGACTTGCCGCATCCGCTCACCCCCAGAATGGCGACGATTTTCCCGCGTGGAATGGTGAGGTTGATGCCTTTGAGTATCGCTCTGTTGCCATAGGCGAAATGGAGATCGCTGATCTCGACCAGGTTTTCCGGGGATTGCTCCAAAGCTTTCAAATCCTTTTGAAGCGCGTCAATGTGCAAACGCGGTTAAATGAATTGTTTATTTTAGCTTAAAGTGCGGAAAGTCGGGGCATGCACGCCGTAATATGCCTGATCTTTCCATCCGAGCACATCCTGAACATGCCCTTATCCATGCTTGGCTAGGGACTCCTTTTTTCAGGGATGGTTCTTGCCGAGGTCAGCCCGCGCAGCACGACAGCTGCTTGACGTCCCTGGTGAAAGTCTGGGCGCACAGCTTCAATCCCTCGACCATGGTGAGGTAGGGAAATAGTTGCCCGGCCAGTTCGTCCACCGTCATCCGGTTGTGGATCGCGAGCGCCGCCGTCTGGATGATCTCGCCGCCCTCTGCCGCCAGTAGCTGTGCGCCGATCAGCCGTCCCGATCCTTTTTCCACGACCAGCTTGATAAATCCGCGCGTATCGTAGTTGGCCAATGCCCGCGGCACGTTGTCCAGGCTCAGCGTGCGGCTGTCTGCATCGATGCCGAGCCTGGCGGCCTGGGCCGCGCTGAGTCCGACGCTCGCCGCTTGCGGGTCGGTAAATACCACCGCGGGCACGGTGGAGAGATCCAGAGCCGCATCGCCGCCGGTCATGTTGATCGCGGCGCGGGTGCCCGCAGCCGCCGCCACATACACGAACTGGGGGGCATTGGTGCAGTCGCCTGCCGCATAGATGTGGGGCACCGAAGTGCGCATGCGATCGTCGACCATCACGGCGCCGCGTTCGTCCGTCTTGACTCCCGCCTTGTCGAGTTCCATGCCGGCAGTGTTCGGCTTGCGCCCGGTGGCTACCAGCAGGCGGTCACCGCTGATCGTCTCGGACCCGATATCCACCTGGAACAGATTGCCGTCGAAGCGCACTTTTTTCATCTCGGCATGGATCAGGATGCGCATTCCTTCACCTTCCAGCACTGCCTTCAGCCCCTCGCCGACAGCGGGATCTTCCTTCGAGAGCAGGCCGGAGCGCGCAATCAGCGTCACAGCGGAACCCAGGCGGCGGAAGGCTTGCGCCAGTTCCAACGCCACCACCGAGCCGCCGTGAACGATCAGGTGTTGCGGCAGTTCCTCCGCAACCAGAGCGTCGGTGGATATCCAGTAAGGCGTATCTTTCAGGCCCGGCGTGTCGGGCACCATCGGCGAACGTCCTGTGGCGATCAGGATGCGTTCCGCGCGCAGCTCTTGTTGTGTTCCGTCCCCCTGCATCACGATCAGGGTGTGGTCGTCCTTGAAGCGGGCAAAGCCGCGCAGCAGGCGGATGCGCGGATTGGTTTCCAGGATGCTCTCGTACTTGGCGTGGCGCAGCTCCCGGACTCTCGCCTGCTGCTGGGCCACCAGCGCCGCGCGGTCGATGGTCGCCGGATGCTTGTCGATGCCATCGAACGGGTGGCCGGACTGGAGATGCGCGATCTGCGCCGCGCGGATCATGATCTTGGAGGGTACGCAGCCGACGTTGACGCAAGTGCCGCCGATTTCGCCCGCCTCGATCACGGTCACGGCTGCGCCTTCCTCGGCGGCGCGGATGGCAGCGGCGAAGGCCGCCGAACCGGTGCCGATGATCGCCACGTTCATGGGCAAGACACAGGGGTTCATTTTGCTTTTGCGCCCTTGAGTTCGGCGGGATAGCCCGCGACGAAAGTGGCGTCTTCCAGCTTCTTGATGCTGGCTTTCGCGTCATCGAAGGTGACCAGCGCTTCCTTGTCCTTGAACGAGACGCTGACCTTGGCGACGCCGGGCACTTTTTCCAGCGCCTTGCGTACCGTGATCGGGCACACTTCACAATACATGCCCGGCACGCTCAGCGTCACGGTCTGCATGGCGGCGAAGGCCGGGCTGACCGACAGGCCGGCGAGAAAGAACAGAAGGGCGGATAACGAAACGCGAACTTTCATGCGAGACTCCTTAGTAAAAAAGTGGGGCGAAATAGGGAAAAAGCAGGGCGAGGCCGATCAGCGCGGCGACCAGCCAGAACAAGACCTTGTACACCCGGTTGGTTTGCGGCAAGGCACACAAGGTGCCCGGCGTGCAGCTTCCCGCCGCGCTTGCTCCGTAAATCTTGCGCCAGGCAAGCACCAGGAACACAACGGCGACGCCCAGCAATAGCGGCCGATAGGATTCGAGCAGGGAGAGGTTGGCCGCCCAGGCGCCGCCGATGCCCAGCATGACCAGCACCAAGGGGCCCGATGCAACACAGGGAAGCCGCGACTGCGGCGGCGGCCCCGCCGATCAGCGGCCAGCGGTCGAGTTTGTTTTGGGACATGGATAGCCTCATTTCGGTTAACGACAAGATGATGCTACACCCCGTACTTGGGTACGGAGTCAAGGATCGTTAATGCCAGCCGGAATGGATTGCAGCATAATGTAGCCTCCGTATCATGGTACGGAATCAAGAGGTTTAATGCGGAGACAAAAACATGGCGAACCAAGCCCTCACCATCGGCCTGCTTGCCGGGCAGTCGGGTGTCAATGTAGAGACGATCCGCTTTTACCAGCGGCGCGGGCTGCTCGCCGAGCCCGAGAAACCGCTGGGCGGCATCCGCCGCTACGGCGCGACCGAGGTGGCGCGGGTGCGGTTCATCAAGTCGGCGCAGCGCCTGGGTTTCACGCTGGAGGAGATAGGCCTGCTGCTCAAGCTCGAGGATGGGGCGCGCTGCGCGGAGGCGCGGGAGATCGCCGAACTCAAGCTGGCGGATGTGCGCGCCCGGTTGACCGACCTGCAGCGGATCGAGGCTGCCCTGAGCGGCCTGGTCAAGGAATGCCAAGCGGGCGGCAGCGTGACATGCCCGTTGATCGCTTCGTTGCTGGACACCTGACGCCTCGCCGCGCGCGCCACTCGCACTGCGGCGCCGGCACAGGCGTATCCAGAACGGCAATCACGCAAACTGCCCCGCCACCCAGCCCGACGACCACGCCCACTGGAAATTGTAGCCGCCCAGCCAGCCGGTGACGTCGACCACTTCGCCGATAAAATAGAGGCCGGGCACCGGCTTAGCCTCCATGGTTTTCGACGAAAGTTCGCCGGTGTCGACGCCGCCCAGCGTGACTTCGGCCTTGGCGTAGCCCAGCGTGCCGGATGGCGACAGCGCCCATCCCTTGAGGGCTTGCGCGGCGGCATCGAGTTCGCGCTGGGAAAGTTCGTTCACCGGCTTTGCCCAGCCGAACAGCGCGCACCATTCATGCGCAAAGCGGCGCGGCAGCCGTTCAGCCAGCAGATTGGACAGCAACGCCTTGCTGCGGCGATGCTCCGCCAGCCAGGCGGCCGCGTCGAGGTCGGGCAGCAGGTCGATTTCAACCGGCTGTTTCTTTCCGCCGCCGTACTCCTGCATCTGCCAGTAGCTCGAAATCTGCAGGATGGCCGGCCCGGAAAGGCCGCGGTGGGTGATCAGCACATTTTCTCGGAAGGAACCGCCGTCGCAGTGGGTGCCGGCATCGAGCGATGCACCGGCGAGCGGCTTCAGCGGGCCCAGCGTCTCCGGCGCGAGCGCCAGCGGCACCAGCGCGGGCTTGGGCGGCACCACGTGCAGGCCGAATTGCTCCGCGATCTTGTAGCCGAACGGGCTGGCGCCGATTTTCGGGGCGGCGAGGCCCCCGGTGGCGATCACCAGCGACTGGCAGCGGAAGGAGCCGAGCCCGGTGGCGACCGCGAAGCGCAAGCCTTCCTCATGGTTTTCGATGCGTTCGATGTGGTGCACCGGGCACGGCATCGCCCACTGCACCCCGGCGTCGTCGCAGCCGTCCTTGAGCATGTCGATGATGTCTTGCGCCGTATCGTCGCAGAAAAGCTGGCCGTGCTCCCGCTCGTGGTACGAAATGCGCCGCCGTTCGACCATCGCGATGAAGTCGCGCTGCGAGAAGCGGGCGAGCGCCGAGCGGCAGAAATGCGGGTTCTGCGAGAGGTAGTTCTCTGCGCCTACGTTGCGGTTGGTGAAATTGCAGCGCCCGCCGCCGGAAATGCGGATGCGCTCGCCGAGTTTGGCCGAGTGGTCGATGATCAATACGCGCCGGCCACGGCGTCCGGCCTGTGCGGCACACATCATGCCGGCGGCGCCGGCGCCGATTATGATGATATCGAAGCGCATGGAAAGCGAAATGATTTAAGCGATAGAGAAGATGCTGGCGCGGTGAAGTCGAAACGGCTGGATTGTGTGCTTGTTACTGCGTTTTGAAGCGGCATGATCCGGGATCATCAGTTGCGGAGATCCTGCGCAGGAGGGGTATCGCTGAGAGAAGAGGGGCGGCCGAGGAGGCCGCCCTCATGAATTACTTCTTTTTGGCTTTAACTGCAACAGCGGCTTTAACGCCTGCAACAGCGTCTTTCAGCTTGCTGCCAACCTTGAATTTGGCGACCTTCTTGGCAGGAATCTTCAGTTCCTTGCCGGTGGCAGGGTTGCGGCCAGTGCGTGCGGCGCGCTCTTCAACGGCAAAGGTGCCGAAGCCGATCAGCTGGACATTGTTGCCCTTGGCCATGGCGCCTTGGACAGTGGCCATCAGTGCGTTCAGGGTTGCTTCGGTATCGGCCTTGGTTTGCTTGGTGGATTTTGCTACGGCGTCGATCAGTTCTGCTTTGTTCATGGTGTCAGCTCCCGTTGTGGTTGATTAAAGCAAATACATTGTAGGGGAAATTTGGCATCAAGCCAATCGTCATTGAAAAAATGCTGGGGTGATTTTTTCGCCGCGCAGTTGCCGTGTCTAATTGGCTGGAACCCCGCAACACTTTACTCCATATTCCACTGTTCAAGCTAGCGGTACATCACGTTTGAGGTCTTTGGCGGTTTATACTGGGAGTCGATGTGTGATTAAGCAAGCAGAAATGGAAAGCCAATGAGCAAACTTTACGTCTCGACCTACCTGGGCAACCGGTTCTATCCGCTGGAGCCGCGCATCGACGATGTGGATATCGAGGACATCGCGCACGGCCTGGCCTACCAATGTCGCTTCAACGGCCAGACCAACGCCTTCTACTCGGTCGCCCAGCATAGCCTGATCGTCGCCTCGCTGGTGCCGGAAGAGCTGCGCTTCGCCGCCTTGCTCCACGATGCCGCCGAAGCCTACCTCGGGGACATGGTCAAACCGCTCAAGGTGCTGCTGCCCGGCTTTTCGGAAATCGAGGACAACGTCAGCCGCATCATCGGCGAGCGCTTCGGGGTCGACCTGAACCACAATCCCATCGTCAAGCAAGCCGACCTGATCGCGCTGGCCACGGAGAAGCGCGACCTGATGCCGTATTCCGTTGAAGAATGGACCTCTCTGATCGGGGTGGAGCCGATGGGGGAGACGATACTGCCCATGCCGCCGGATGTGGCCAAGCGGGAATTCATGCGGGAGTTTGAGCGGATGCACAATTCAAGGGCAACTGATTTTAGAGGCGCCCTTTAGCGTTTCGCCTCCCTGCCGCGCATGCAAAATTACTGATATAGTTTCAGCCAACAATCAGCCAGCCAAAAGCCATGACCAAACAATCCGATCACGCCCGACTCGACCGCGTTATCGCCGAAGCACGCCGGCACAGCAGTGAGCGTGAGGCCACTTATCGCGAGCGGGCACTCAAATTATTTCCATGGATTTGCGGGCGGTGTGGCCGCGAGTTTGCCGGGGTGCGCCTGAAAGAATTGACGGTGCACCACAAAGATCACAATCACGACAACAATCCGCTGGATGGCAGCAACTGGGAATTACTCTGCCTGTATTGCCACGATAACGAGCATTCCCGCGTTATGGATGAGGCGGTAAGGGGTAGAAGCTCTGGCGATCAGGCATCCGTGGCAACCCATAATCCATTCGCCGACCTGAAAGCGAAGCTGGAAGGGAAGAAGGGTTGATGGCCCCTGGTTAAACCTAAAAACGGCATTTCACCGCAAAGGACGCTAAGGTTCGCAAGGTACCAAAAGTAGGCGCCTCTAGGCGAAGCAATGAGTTAATGAATTATTTTTCATCACCTATCGGGTAAGCAGATTAAGTTATTCAAGTCCTTGAATTCCTTCGCGTCCCTTGCGTCCTTTGCGGTTCAACTGCTTTTTCAAGGTTAAACCCGGTTGCCGATTACAGACCGAGTCTGCATTTGGCTCGTTCAACGCAGCTATTCATCTGCGCTTTCGGCGCCTTCTGCAGCGTGCGCAAAAACTCGTGCGGAACGGCGCTCAGGCCATATTGCTGCCTGATATCCGACACCATCTTTACCCACAGATGGGCGGTCATTTCTGCGTCAGCCAGGGCGCGGTGATGGCGGATCGCCGAGGGAAGCCCCAGATGCCTGACCAGCGTTCCCAGCTTGTGATCAGGCGCAGCCGGATAAATCCGGCGTGCCAGCAACATTGAACAGGCAAACTCCTGCCGCCGCCGCTGGTTGATCCTCAACCACTCGGCATCCAGAAACCGGCTGTCGAACGAAGCATTGTGCGCCACCAGAGGCACGTCGCCGACAAACTCCGCCAGCGCACTCATCACCTCCGCTGCCGGCGGTGCCTTGCGGATCATGGCGTTGGATATGCCGGTCAGCGCCTCGATAAATGCAGGGATGCGCGCACCCGCATTCATCAGGCTTTGGTAGCGGTCGACGATCTTGCCGTCATCCACGATAACCACCGCCACCTCGGTCGCCCGGTCCCCCATGGCTGGCGATAGCCCGGTTGTTTCGAAGTCGATGACCGCTACGGTCTCCATGCATATCCTATTGATGGGCAATAATTTCAGACGGAATCATACCTTGAGCCTTCTGGCTGGGATAGTGACATCAGGACGAATGGATTTAATCAGCGCCAACCTGGTGAGAATTTCTATAATGAAGCTGATGCAGAACGATCTCAGCCCTGACAGGAGACCAAAGCCATGCCGAAATTGCATCTGGTACCCGCAGAAACTCATGCTTTTCATTAAAAGCCGCGACTCCGAACTCTCGCGGCGCATTGATGCTGAGGCATAGTCAGAGATCGTTGTTGCGGAGGATTGCCATCAGAACTACCTGGCCCGTCATCCCCGTCAACCGTATATTGTCATCCATGATATGCCTAAGCTTCAGCAGCTTCGAAAGCGGTTTCCCGAAATTTATCAATAAGCTGGTGGGGCTGCTCGCGTGTTTCGTATTTGACAATTGGAAGGTATTCGTAAATAGTAAATGATTTATAAATATATAGGTGTGTCATGAACAACAAGAACACCAAGCCAGGAAATGGGGAAGACCGGCGTGTTGTAAACAGGCGTGTCAAAGATGTAGGCCCACCGCCTGGCTGGAAGGAGCGTCGCCTTTCTGCTGAGAAACGGAAGCCGGAAGTGACAGAAGGTTCTTTGGATGAATGGGAAGCCTTAATGGGCAAAAGTCACGCCCAGGTTTCTCCGGAAACTCAGGATGAACAGGCCTTGACCGATTGGGAAGGCTTGAAGCATCTTTAGCCGCCTCTATGTTGCGGCCGGCCGACCCGGCCGGCCGATCAGTCGATTTCCAGCGTGGCATCCAGCCCGGTCACGGCCATGAGGATATCGTTGGTCAATTCCTCGTCTTCGTCGGTCCAGGTCGCATCCAAGTCATTCTCCTCGGTAGCCAGCGGCACGATGTCGAAATCGATGAACCTGGCGCCGATTTTCAGCGCCTGGATGCCCGACTTGTGTTCGACAACCTCCCAGTCGTCCGGAATTTCCAGCTCTGCATGGATGCGGACGGTCAGTTTTTTCATGGTGGTTTTCCCTGTCGTGTGTGATTTCCCATCCTAGCACGGCACGCGCATTCGCCGCCGAATAATGCGCTTTTCGTGCACTAGCTGTCGCCGTATATCCCCGAGGTCTGGCCGACCAGGTCGATGATCCGGCGGCGCAGCAAATCGGGCCCCAGCACTTCCACCTCCGGGCCGAATTTCAGGATATCCATCACCAGTTCCCGGTCGTCGCTGTAGGGCACGTTCAGGGTGTAGCGCCCCTCGTCGTCGAAGTGCGACTTCTGCTCCGGGTGCCAGGCTTCGCGGCTCACCCAGCGCGCACGCTGCGGCGTGAAACGCAGTTCCGCCCACTTCACTTCCTTGCCCGAGAAAATCCCGTAGCCGGTGCCGAGGATTTCATCGAGTTCCTGTTCGCTGACATCCAGCGCCTGCTCGCTGATCAGCCGCACCCGGCGGATAGCGTCCAGCGAGAAGCTGCGAATGCCGTTGCGCATGTGGCACCAGGCATCCAGATACCAGTTGTCCCGGTAGTGTGTCAGGCGCTGGGGAGACAGGACCCGGCCCTGCGTTTCGTCCCGGCTGCGGGTGTAGTAGCTGATTTCCAGTTTCTTGCGCTGGAGGACGGCGGTCGCGATCGGGGAGAAGTGTTCGGGCTCGTAGGAGCGGGCGTTGACGCGCAGGATGCGGATGCGCTTCTCGACCGAATCCATCGGGATATCGGCCGATTCCAGCAGCAGTTTCAGCCGGGTGAGCAGCGGGTCGACATGGGGGGAAAGCAGGCCTGGCCCCAGGTTCTGCAGCAGGTGCTGCATGGTGAGCAGGGCGTGGATTTCCGAGGCGTTGAACCACAGGCCGGGCAGCTCGTACTTGTTCCCGGCAATCGGCTTGTCGAAGTGGTATCCCCAAGCTTCCCGGTCCCAGACGATAGGCGCGTTCAGCCTGTCCCGCAGGTATTCGATATCGCGCATGAACGTGGCGCGGGAGATTTCCAGTTCGCCAAGAAAAACCTCGATGGGAACAATTTTGCGTTCATGCAGCAGCTGGTCGATGCGATAGAAGCGTTCCGTGCGGTCCATGAAAATTCCCTGATGGGATTCTGGTGTCTCATCCTGTGAGACACACTATACCCCACAATGCATGACAGAACGAAGGCACCTATCTGAAAAACGGCATGACTTGACTTGAAAGGGCATAGAGATGGAAAACCATAACGGACTGAAACTGATGATGGCGATACGCCGTATCTGCAACCGCGCGGCAGCCGAGGGAAAAACCATCGTGCGGCCGGCCACGCTGCGCCAGATGGACAGGCAGATCAGCCGGATGCGCAAAACTCTCAAGGCCGGGCCATCCGAAAAAGCGGTTAGCGCAAGCCTCTTTTGACCACAGCCGGAATCGGACGAATCGCTTTAAGCTAAGGAGAAAAACATGAAACTTGGAATCGTCAGCAGCCACGCCAGAATGAGCATGAAGCGCCGCGGCATCCCACCCCAGGCCCTGGAAACGCTGTTCGCATACGGCCGGGTCGCACATGCGCCTCACGGGAGCCGGGTAGTGTATTTCAGCAGCGTGGGAAAGGCCGTGCTGTCAAAATCGCTGCCAGCCAATCAGATCGACCGCTGGGCGGATATGTATGCCGTCCTTGACTCGCAAAACGAGGTGATCACGGTGGGTTACCGCACCAACCGGATTCGGCGTGCCAAACACTGAATCAGATATTGCCGATGAAGCGATTAACCGCCCTATTCGCTTCATAATTTGAAGCGAATAGGGCTTGGATCTGGCAACAACATCAAGACCAGCCGCGCCACGGCTTACCGCGAACTCTCCGAACTGGTCGAGAAGGGCTGCCTCACGCCAAGGGGGAAGGGCGGACGAATAAACGCGCCTGCTTTTCCTATAATGGAACAATGCGCTTGCAACAAACTGACACCATCCCTTCGCAGCCGGGGCATTATGCGAAATCCTGCATCTGTTCGCCGTTTCCCTTATCGAGAGCACTCGCGATCCTCGCGTGCTGCTGGGCATGCTCCGGTCACTGCGCGCCGGATTTTTTCAAACTCAAGCCGCCCGTTGCGGCTTCTGTCGCCTTGCACAGGATGGAAATGATCCCCTTGCCGCAACCCCGTACCGATGGCCCCGTCTCGGTTGAGCGTGCGCTGAAGCAGCGCCGCTCGGTGCGGGATTTTTCCGCCGCCGCCCTCTCTCTGGACGAGATCGGGCAACTCCTCTGGTCTGCCCAAGGTGTCACCCACCCGGAAGGGCTCCGCACCGCTCCTTCGGCCGGCGCACTATATCCGCTTGAGCTGACCGTGGTCGTCGGCAACGTCACCGGGCTGAGCGCGGGAGTGTATCGCTACGATCCTGCCGGGCACGTTCTTACGCCGCTCGCGGCGGGTGATCGGCGTGCCGACCTGGCGCGCGCAGCCTTTGGCCAGTCGTGGATGCAGAAGGCGCCGGCGCTGATCGCCTTCGGCGCAGTCGAAGCGCGGATCACACGGAAATACGGCCAGCGGGGAAACCTCTATGTCCACATCGAGGTCGGCCATGCAGCGCAAAACGTGTTCCTGCAGGCCGAGGCTCTTGGCTTGGGGGCGGCGGTAGTGGGGGCGTTCGACGACGCAGCCGTTGCAGCCGTCCTGCAAATGCCCAAGGAGGAAAAGCCGCTGTATCTGATGCCGGTGGGCAAGCCCTATTCCCCTTGAGCCCGGATGGCGGGCCATGTGACTGCAACGGTGTCGGGTGCCAAGTTCCGGCCGCCAATCACCGGCAAGGTCAGGATCATCTCAAGGCTTTTTCAGCCAGGCCAGGATGTTAGCCGGGAGGTAGTCGCGGTCCTCCCGAGCGCAGCTCTAAATTCATCTCAGATTGTCCATTGGAATGCTCGTACATGTAGGAGCGCCGCCCCCGGCGCGAATGCAGCCGCAAATCGCTCGTGGCGACGCGGCGCAGTGCCGACAGTCGATTGGGTGCAAGCGTGCCCAAAGCGCGCCATGCCCCCTTGAACTCGTCGATCTTTGCGATCAGGGTCAAGATTTCTGGCGTGATTTGAATGGAGTCGGATCGGATCATGGAACCAATACTGCACCCAATTACACCCATTATCGAGGGGTAACCAATAACACACCCATTCACATCCAAAAACAGAAACGCGAACTCTCTGTACTGGTCGAGAAGGGCTGCCTCATGCCATCGGGGAAGGGCGGACGGAGCGGCGGTTATGAGATCGTTTGGTGATGTTTGTGTTCTGAATTGCCGTCAGGTCTCAAGAAGTGACGACGTTTGAAAAATAATTCAAGCCGCCCCTTTGGGTTTTGAGATTCGGCGCCATTAAGCCGGATCAATAAACTGCGTCATGGTCGCCGATGTTGACCGGGATGATTTCTTCATCAGATATCAGCAATTCCAGCGTAATGCGGTAGGAAAGATTGATCGAAACCGAATGCAGCCCCTCAAGCCGCCCGCTCAGCGGGTGCAGGCGCAATCCGGGGTGGAAGGGATTGGCCTCAAGCAGTTGCAGGGTTTTTAGGTATTGCTGTTTCAATTCGGGGTGCCGTTTGAGAAAGCGGCCTGCTCGCCGGGTGTATTGCTCGGTAAAGACCAGCGTATAGCTCATTCAGCGGCATCCAGCCGCGCCAGATGGGCTTCCGCCGACTCCTTGACGAAACGCCCGGCAGCCAAATCCGCCCGCGTCTCGGCCAGCGCGGCATCCAGTTCGCATTCCCGCAGATAATGGTAATGGGCAATATCCATCACCACGAAACGATCCTTGCCGCGCACCGAAATAATCGCTTCAGGTTGATGTGCAAGTTCAGCTTCGATGGCGGAAATCCCTTTGGTCTTGAGATCGTTGGCGCTGATGCTCGACATGATTCGCTCCTGAAATAATGCGGTATACAGGTCATTAAATCACATTATTGATCGTACTTCAAATGGTGTGTGAAGTCCTTGCTCACCCCGCGCCGAGATAAATTTCAATCGAGGCTGAGCTAATTTATTTGCAAGGGTGGGTTAGGCACGCCGTTCGTGCCGTAACCCACCAGACGTGCCGTCAGGTACTCATTAAACCCAGATTGTTCATTAGGCCTGAAACACCGTCATTCCCGCAAAAGCGGGAATCCAGTGGGTTGAATTACCCCGCGAAGCGGGACAAAACCGAGGTCTTGTTCGCTTCGCGGAGTGGTTACATCACTGGATTCCCGCCTTCGCGGGAATGACGAGGCTAATGAATTATTTGGGTTAAAAATACGTTGTGTTGCTACGCAACGCTTGGGGGGTTACGCAAAAACCGCTAACCCACATTTCTCACGTGGATAGATCGACTTTTATCGTTCCCATATTGGGAGTGATAATACCCATTAAGGGAATGATCAATGTTTATGTGTTGCCGCGAGTGGTCAAATGTTTAGCGTCTTGATGAATTGATCAGCGGTAATGATGGGGCAGGAAAACTGGCCAGCAAGGCACAGCAAATCCTGGTCGCTACTCACGAGATAGTCAGCCTTGCCCACAACGGCGAGCTGCAGAAACGGCAGATCGAAGGGGTCGCGGCACTCCGGTGTCTCGGGCGGCGGGTTGGGTATGCGCACGGTAGTGCACCAGGGCAGGTAGTCGGCCAGGAGTTCCTGTTGTTCGTCCGGCGTGAGTTTGAACTTGGGGTAGGCGAGTACGCGGATGAGTTCCGCTGCTGTGACTCTGGATACCAAGGGCTGGCAATGTTCGCCTTGCCAGGCATGGCGCAATAGGGCCAGCTGCCCCTGGGCAAATACCAGCGCGGACAGCACCAAGTTGGTGTCGATCACCACGCAGGGTGGGCGCGGGGAACGGGTCATTTCTTGCGGCGGTTCTTCGCGGGGCTGGCGGGTGCTTGACTAGCCGTTTGCCGGGCCCATGCAACCGCGTCGGCAATGTCCTGCTCCTGCAAGTCCAGTTCGGCCAGCTTGGCGCGCACGGCATCGCTGCGCTGGATGCGAACCGGGGTCAGCACGATCTGTCCGTTGCGGGCCTCCACGTCGAAATACTCCGCAGGGCCAACGGCAGCGGTGATGCTCTTGGGTAGGGTGAGCTGGTTTTTAGAAGTCATTTTGGCAAGCATGATAGCCTCCAATGCATAAAGTAAGGAATCCTTACTTTATGCCGTTTGCTGAAAAATTTCAAGCGGCGCGGTTAATCGGGCTACGTCCCCTATTATTAGGTGTATGAGAACTTTATTTTTAATACATATTAATTTTGTATAATACATATAAATTATAAATGTGATATAGTTTGTGCGTAACGACAATTTGGAGGTTCTATGGCGACTAGAAATAAAGCTGAAAAGTTTATTGAGCTGGCGAACAAGCGGGTCAACAAAGCTCTAAAGGACATGCAATTGATAGGTAACCTAGCCAACAGGCAGAATTATGAATTCACAGAGGAACAGGCGAAGAAGATAGTGAGGGCGCTTCAGCA
>JAUYSN010000422.1 GCA_030696235.1 Sulfuricella sp.
CAAAGGTGAAAACTATCGAAGCCGATTTGGGTGATTTGCACCCGTCGGTATTCGGTGTCGGCACGGTCGAAGCGCGTTTCTCCTACGCCATCGGCCCGACCCAGGCCGGGCGGGTGCTGAGCGTAGGGGTGGATCATGGCGACAGCGTAAAAGCCGGCCAGATTTTGGCAGAGATCGACCCGGTCGACCTTGATGAGCGGATGAAAAGCGCCGGTCTGGCGGCGCAACGCGCGCGGCTCAATGTGGAATCGGCCGAGGCGCAGGTCAGGGAAGCGGCAAGCCGCCACAAACAGGCGCAGGCCAATGCGCAGCGCTACCAGGATCTGGTGGCGAAGCATTTTGTCAGCCAGGAGGCGGCGGAGTCGCGGCGCAACGACGCGGATATCGCCCGGGCTGCGCTGGATGCGTCGAAATCCAATCTGGAAGCCATCCGGCGCGACATGGCCAAGGCCGGATCGGAGCGCGATGGCGTGGCGCTGCAGCGCGCCAATCTCAAGCTGGTCAGCCCGGTTGACGGTATTGTCATCGCCCGCGAGGCCGAGCCCGGCAATACCGTGGTGGCGGGGCAGGCCGTGCTGCGGGTGATCGATCCCGCCAGCCTGTGGGTGAGGGCGCGCATGGATCAGTCCAGTTCGCGCGGCCTTCAGCCAGGCCTTCCGGCAGAAATCGTGTTGCGCTCGCGCCAAGGCGTTGTCCTGAAAGGGCGAGTGGCACGGGTCGATATCCAGAGCGACAGCCTGACCGAGGAGCGTCTGGTGAACGTCGTCTTCGACCAGAAGCCCAGCGAGATTTTCGTCGGCGAACTGGCCGAGGTTACGGTGAAGATGGCCTCCTTGAACAATGTGCTGTTCGTGCCCAGCGCCGCGGTCAGGCGGGTGGAGAATAAGAACGGCGTGTGGCGGGTGGAGGCGGGCAAGGTACGGTTCTCTCCGGTGACCATCGGGGTGCAGACTCTGGACGGTCGCACCCAGATCCTGAACGGACTGAAGGCGGGTGACGCGGTGATCGTATACAGCCCGGTGGACTTGGAAGAGGGCAAGAAAGTGAAGGCAGGCAAGGCGGCATGATCAACCTCGCCTACCGCGACATCGCCAACGGTTTTGGCCGCTATCTGCTCACCAGCTTCGGGCTGGGGCTGCTGATCGGCGCGACCCTGACCATGGCGGGGGTTTATCGCGGCATGGTGGACGACGCCAAGGCGCTGATCAATGGCAGCGCCACCGATATCTGGGTGGTGCAGCGCCATACCCTTGGGCCCTACGCTGAATCCTCCACCCTGCACGACGATGCCTGGCGTAGCATCGCCGGCTTGCCCGGGGTGGCGGAGGTGGGCAATGTGGCCTATCTCACCATGCAGGTGAAGCACAGGGACAAGGATGTGCGGGTGATGATCGCCGGCTTCGAGTCGGGCAAGCCGGGCGAGCCGATGCGGCTGGTGGCGGGCAGACCGGTGACGCGCTCCCATTACGAAGCAGTGGCGGACGTCAAGACCGGCTTCCAGGTCGGCGACAGGGTGCGCATCCGCCGCCACGAATACACCGTGGTGGGGCTGACCAGCCGCATGGTGTCGTCGGGCGGCGACCCGATGCTGTTCATTGCGCTCAAGGATGCCCAGGAAGTGCAGTTTCTCAAGGATAACGACGCCATCGTCGGCGACCGCGAACGGCTGGCTGCCAACCCGCAGTTGAATCGCCCCGGCGTACCCGGCTTGCTCGGTGCGCTGGAGGCGGACCGGTTTTCCAACCATAACGTCAATGCGGTGCTGGTGCGCGTTGCACCCGGCACGGATGCGCGCCTGGTGGCGGGCGGCATCCTGCGCTGGAAGCATCTGCAGGCTTACACCCGCGCCGACATGGAGCAAATCCTGGTGGCCAAGCTGATCGCCACTTCGGCCAAGCAGATCGGCCTGTTCCTGGTGATCCTGACGGTGGTGAGCACCGCCATCGTCGCGCTCACCGTGTACACCATGACCATGGGCAAGATCAAGGAAATCGCCGTGCTCAAGCTGATCGGCGCAAAAAACCGGGTGATCGTCGCTATGATCCTGCAGCAGGCGCTGGGGCTGGGCGTGATCGGCTTTGTCATCGGCAAGACGGTGGCGACCTTCTGGGCGCCGATTTTCCCGAAATACGTGCTGCTGGAGATGGGCGATGCCGGCCGTGCCTTTGCCATCACCATGGTGATCTGTACGTTGGCGAGCATCCTGGCCATTCGCGCCGCGCTCAAGGTGAGTCCGGCAACGGCGATCGGAGGTGGCTGATGGCTGATCATACAGAGAAGCCCGCAATCAAGCTGGAGGGACTGGTCAAGCGCTACGGCAGCGGCAGCGCGGCGGTCGAGGCGCTGAAAGGGGTGGACATGGAAGTCTGGCCCGGCGAAGTGGTCGGCCTGCTCGGCCCCAGCGGTTCCGGCAAGACCACCCTGCTGCAATGCCTGGGTGCGGTGATCGACCCGACGGCCGGGCGCATTACCCTGGGCGGCGACGTGACCTTCGACGACGGCTGGAAAATTTCCGATCTGCGCGAATTGCGTCGCGACCGCATCGGTTTCATTTTCCAGGCGCCGTATCTGATCCCCTTTCTCGATGCCACCGAAAACGTTTCCCTGTTGCCGATGCTGGCCGGCAAGCCGAACGGCGAGGCGACCGCCCGCGCCCTCGATCTGCTCAAGGTGCTGGACGTGGCGCACCGCGCCGGGGCGCGCATTTCCGAACTGTCCGGCGGCGAGGCGCAGCGCGTGGCGATTGCCCGTGCCCTCGCCAACAATCCGCCGATCATCCTGGCCGACGAGCCGACTGCGCCTCTGGACAGCCAGCGTTCCCTGACGGTGATGCGCATGCTTAATGAATTGGCGGCGCAGTATCGCACCGCAATCATCGTCGTCACCCACGACGACAATATTATCCCTACATTCAAGCGCCTCTACCGCATCCGCGAGGGCAAGGCACACGAGGAAGCGGGGGAGGGAATGGCGTTCGACGTGTAGCCGCTGGATGGCGATATCCGTGCGAGAAAAGGGCGCGGAGTAAACCTGTTGAAGGTGTGAGCAAGACCAGAGGAACATCGATTGACAATTATCTGACGTAATCAGGAGAAAGTTTATGCATTCGTCCTTTATCAAGGCAATTCGCTTCGTAGCAACAGCCGTAATCGTA
>JAUYSN010000431.1 GCA_030696235.1 Sulfuricella sp.
TCGGCGTGCTGTTCAACGAGGAGCTGGGCGCGGTGCTGCAGGTGAAGCGCAGCGATACCCCGGCGGTGATGGAAGCGTTCTTCGCCACCGGCCTGCGCGGCGAGCTGCACATGATCGGCACGCTGAACCGGGCCGACCGCCTGGTCATCCAGCGCAGCGACAAGGAAATCCTGGATATGCCGCGCGTCGAACTGCAGCGCGCCTGGTCGGAAACCACCAGCCGGATGCAGGCTTTACGCGATAACCCGCAGTGCGCACAGCAGGAATATGAACGCATTCTGGATGCCGGAAACCCCGGTCTGCATGCGGCCTTGAGCTTCGATCTCAACGACAACGTCGCCGCGCCATTCATTGGCAAAGGCAGCCGCCCGCGCATGGCGATCCTGCGCGAACAGGGCGTCAACGGCCAGATGGAAATGGCCGCAGCCTTCGACCGCGCCGGTTTCGAAGCGGTGGACGTGCACATGAGCGACGTCATCGAAGGCCGGATAGCACTGAAGGATTTTCATGGCCTTGCCGCCTGCGGCGGCTTTTCCTTCGGCGACGTGCTCGGTGCAGGGGAGGGCTGGGCCAAGTCGATCCTGTTCAACGCCCGTGCCCGCGACGAGTTCGAGGCGTTCTTCCAGCGCGGCGACACCTTCGCCCTGGGCGTGTGCAACGGTTGCCAGATGATGAGCAATCTTCACGCCATCATTCCCGGCGCGGAAAACTGGCCGCATTTCGTGCGCAACAAGTCGGAGCAGTTCGAGGCGCGCTTCGTCATGGTGGAAGTGACCCAGAGTCCGTCGCTGTTTCTCGACGGCATGGCCGGCAGCCGTATGCCGATCGTGGTGGCGCACGGCGAGGGCTATGCCGAATTCGGCAGCGAACAGCAGATGGATGCGGCCCGGGTGGCGTTGCGTTATGTCGATAATCGCGGCCAGCCGACCGGGAATTATCCGGCCAACCCCAATAGCTCACCCCGGGGCATCACCGGCCTGACCACGCCGGACGGGCGTTTCACCATCATGATGCCGCATCCCGAGCGGGTCTTCCGCACCGTGCAGCATTCCTGGCACCCCGCGGAATGGCGCGAGGACGGGCCGTGGATGCGGATGTTCCGCAATGCGAGGAAGTGGGTGGGGTGATTTTCTGCCGATTCTGAAATGAACAAGGGCGCCAGAGGCGCCCTTGTTCATTGTTGCGGGTAGTTCGCTACGTTACTTTTTATCAGCCTGCGTAGGACGGATTAGCGTAGCGTAATCCGCCGAATGGGTTCCACTATGCGGCGCAATGTCCGCTGGTTATTGCGCGGGCTGACGCAGTTTATGTTGGATGGGGTGATCCCGCAAACCCCTGAGGGCCAATCAAAAAATTAGGGGAAACCCTATAGCGTGAAATGATTTTTTATGTGAATTTATCATCTATGCTGGATATGTGAAGCAGGATAGTGGCTAAGACGTCACTAAATCGTCAGTTCATCTTCCCATTTATTGGAACGTGAAAAAACTCCCAAAAACACAACGAGCGCATGATGCAATTCGCTCCCATTTCACAATCCAGCTGCCCTCACGGGCGGGCAGGATTGCGTTGCTAGCCTTTCCGCTTGTGATAGCGTGCCATGGCCCGGCATTTGCTCAAGTAGATTCATTCAGCGAAGCAGGCTCTCAGGCACTCACACTGCGTGGCTTTGGCACCCTCGGATTCGCCCGGACCAACTCTGACCAGGCCGAGTTTGTGCGTGATTTATCCCAGCCCGACGGCGTCACCAACCACTGGTCGGGGAAAATCGATTCCCTTGCCGGCATCCAGGCCAACTTCCAGCTTGCTGAGAAGCTCGAGGCCGTCGCCCAGGCTGTCAGCCATTACCGCTACGACAAGACCTTCCGGCCCGACTTGACTTGGGCCTTCCTGAAATACGATCCCGATTCGAATTTCAGCCTGCGCGCCGGACGGCTGGGAACAGAATTCTACATGCTCGCCGATTCCCGCCAGGTCGGGTACTCCTATCTGACTGTCCGCCCGCCCGGGGACTACTACGGAGCCCTGCCCTTCTCCTATATCGAAGGCCTGGACCTGCAAATGACGACACCCCTGGCCGGCGGACTGGTGCGTGGGAAAGTGTTCTCGGGCGTAAGCCGCGAAAAGGTTCCTCTGGCTGACCGGCAATGGGATCTTAACGGGTCGCGCATGACCGGGGGACATGTCGACTATCTGAGTGGATCCTGGCAGTGGCGGCTGGGCTATGCCCAGATCCGCTTCAACCATGATTTGCCGCTTGCCGATTTGAGGAATACGCTCAATGCGGCAGGCGCCCAGGCGGCAGCCAGCGCAATCTCGGTTGAAGACAAGTTATCCCGGTTCTATTCAGCCGGCATGGTCTACGATAACGGGCCTTTGCAGGTGCAGCTGATGTTGAGCGAAATCAGGCATGACAGCGACATTTTCGAGAACTCCCGTTCAGGCTACCTGATTGCCGGGTACAGAATCGGCGAGGTGACCCCCTTCGCCGGCTATTCATGGGTCAGATCCAGTCCAAAAATGCTTTCGACCGGGTTGCCCGATGTTGGTCCTCTGGCCGTATTGAATGCCACCCTGGCGTCGACCCTGGCGGATTCGCACAGCGACCAGCACACCACGATTCTGGGCGCGCGCTGGGATTTCCGCCGCAACATGGCGCTGAAAGCACAACTAGATCAGGTTCGCGGCACCCCGCAGTCGATCTTCCCGTACCGCGGAGAAAAGCCCGGCTTCAACGGAAATTTGAACGTATTGAGCCTTACCCTGGATGTCATCTTCTGACGATTATGAGACCCCATTTCAGGCCCTTGCTAATCGCCTTCCTGCTGATTCTGCCGCTGGTTGCAGAATCCAAGGCTGATGTGGTGGTGGTCGCCAATCCCAGAAGCGGCATCGACAGGCTCAGCCGCGATGAAGTGATCAATATTTTTCTCGGGCGTTTTCGTCAGCTGCCTTCCGGCCTATCCGTCCAGCCTGTCGATCTGCCCGCCACCCAGCCCGAGAAAGCCACTTTTTACCTCCGGCTGGTCAACAAGGACCTGGCCGAAATCAATGCCTACTGGTCCAGACTGGTCTTTTCCGGCCGAACAGAGCCCCCCGTGCAGGCGAAAAGCACAGAGGATCTTGTCGAGTTCATCGCCAAAACCCCGGGCGCTATCGGCTATATGGAGCGCTCCAAAGTAGATGGCCGGGTAAAGTTGGTTTTCGAGCCATAATCAGCAAACATGAAACCCCTCTGGCGCCATAGCATCCTCACTCAGACGACCGTCGCGGTGGTGGGTATCGCCATTGTCGTGGGTGCATTGTTCATCGCCGTTACCGCCGCAGTCACCCATGCCCGCGAAGAGCAGAACGCCAGCGCCTATCTGGCCGAACTGCTCGACACGGTGGAAAGCACGGTCAGCATTGCCTGCTTTGTCGGCGATCAGGCGCTCGCCAAGGAAGTCGTGCGTGGCCTGCTGAAAAATTCCAATGTGCAGGGTGCGGTCATCCGCACCGATAAGCAGGAACTGGCCCGTGCGCAGCGAAACTCCTTGGCTCCACAGGCTGAACAGCGAGCCGCCAAAGGCCGCCTGGTCCGCGTCATCCACTCCCCCTTTAACCCCAGCCAACGTGTCGGCGAGATTCATCTCTACTCCAATCCGGATGAATTGGATCGCCATGTCCATAAGGAAGTGAGTTTTGTCGGTTCCCTGCTGGTGCTGCAGATTGCCGGTACATCTGTCGCGATCATTCTGGCCTTGCTGTTCTGGATCGTGAATCCGATCAAGGCCATGTCCGACCGCCTGCACCAGATGGATGCCACCGCCGGTGACCGCCTGAAGGCGCCAAAGGGGCATGCGCATACCGAAGTCGGACAACTGGCCGAAGACATCAATACCCTGGCGGGCCAACTGGTCACCTCGCTTGAAGATGAGAGAGAGCTGCGGCTGCAGCACGAAATGGGGGAGAAAAAATATCACGCAATCTTCCAGAACGCGGAAACCGGCATTTTCATCGCTAACCGGGAAAGCCATGTCGAATCGTTTAACCCCGCACTTACCCGGCTTTTCGGCCTGCCCCCGGAAGCGGCATCCGCCGGCAAGACTCGAATTGGCGACCTCGCCTGGCAATCGCCGGATCGCCTGTCACAGCTCATCGGCAATTGCCTCGACAGCAACACGACCGGCGCCGACGATCTGCTGCTCACTCTCGGCAGTGGCGCAATACGCTGGCTCAATCTGATGGTGAGTCCCATTGGCGGTGACAGGGTTCAGGGCCTGGTCAGCGATGTCACTGAACGCAAGCTGGCGGAAGACTCGGCCAGGATGCGGGCGGTAACCGATCCCCTGACAGACACAGCGAACCGCCCCGGCCTTGAACTGGCACTGCAGGAAGCCATACGGCATCCGGGCTATGGCTTTGTCCTGATGCTGATTGACCTGGACGGATTCAAGCGCATCAACGAAGCTCTCGGTCTGCCGGCCGGCGACGAGATTCTCAGGATGGCAGCAAAGCGGCTTCGCAGTTGCCTGAAACTTACCGACACGGTGGCACGCATAGGCGGCGACAAATACGCCGTCCTTCTGCCGTGTGACGCACAGGAAGAAATTGCTGCCCGTATCGGCAAGCGTATCGTCGAGGTGCTCGGCCAGCACTATGAGGTCCACGCCAATCCGTTAAAACTCGGCGTTAGCATAGGCATTACGCTTTTTCCCGGCGACGGGAAAGATATGCCCACCTTGCTGCGCAATGCCGAACTCGCCCTGGATCGAGCCAAGTCGACCGGTGGCAACCGCTTCACCTTTTTCGATCTCGGCATGGCCGAGGCCGCGGAACGTCGCCGTGCGATGGAAACCGATATGCATCTGGCGCTGCGGCGCGATGAGTTCCAGCTTTTCTTCCAGCCCATCGTCGACATTACCTGCAACCGCGTGGCCGGCGCCGAAGCCCTGATCCGCTGGCGCCATTCCGAAAAAGGGCTGGTTCCCCCCGATGCCTTCATTCCCCTGGCCGAAGAAACCGGGCTCATCGTCGATATCGGGCTGTGGGTTCTGGAAGCCGCCTGTCGGCAATTAGCCGCGTGGCAGGCGGAAGGAGAGGATTATTACCTGTCGCTGAATATTTCAGGAAGACAGATACCGGATGGACTGCCCCCACTGAAGCTGGGTGAAACGGCTCGCCGATACGGGATAGACCCCTCTCGCCTGGTGTTGGAGATCACCGAGGGCGTACTGCTCGCAGACGTAAACCTGGCCCTCAACTGGCTCGATGCCGTGCGCGCGCAAGGCTTCCGCATCTACCTCGACGACTTCGGTACCGGCTACTCTTCTCTTTCCTACCTGAAGCGCTTCCCGGTGGACACCGTCAAAGTGGACAAGTCCTTCGTGCGCGACATGGGCGTCAATGCAAATGACCGTGCGCTTGTCGAAGCCATCATTGCCATGGCACGCAGCCTCGGCCTGCGGGTTGTCGCAGAAGGCGTGGAAAGCCTGGCGCAACTGGAGCTGCTGCGTCTTATGAACTGCCACAGCATACAGGGATTCTATTTCTCACGGCCGGTACCCATCGAAGAATTTGCCGAAGTCGCACTGCGCATAAATGCCTCACTGGCTTCCATCGAAGTTCCTGCCGATGATCACCTATAACCCTGAAATCCTCAGATGACGCGGATGAACGCAGATAAAACCCGCTTGAATCAAGCTATTGACGGACGCTTCTGGCTCACCGTCAGGGTGATGTGGGCAATGAAGTCAATTCGTTGAAACATCTGTGTAAATCTGTGTGCATCTGTGGATAAATGCTTTTTAAAGGATAACCGCTACAAAATGCGTCTGACCCCGTCCGATGTTAACCCGGATATCATCGACCCGGCCAGCATCGATCCGCTTTCGACTGAAGGTTGGTCGACGCTGGCCCTTTCGTTGAGTTACGAACCCACGCCGACCAGTATCATCAAGGTTCAGCTCGATCGCTGGAAGGACATCAACGGCCCCAACTTCAACGGTGGCGTTCCCTATTGCAACGCCACGCTGCTTTCGGTCAGTTACGACATGGTGTTCTAAGAAGCGGTCTGAAAATTACTGCGCGGCCGTGATCCGGGGTCGGGCGGTGCTCGGAATCCTCATGTACTTCTATGTGCCTGAACCGGACGAACCGGAACCAAAATGAGGGATGTAGGTTGGTGGTGAGCGTAGCGAACCCCAACACAATGCCGCTGGGGAAATGTTGGGGTTCACGTTGTTCACCCCAACCTACATGACTTCGATGAAGTGCAGTTCGCGGCTATCGAATTCGTGGAGATCCTCATAACCCGCCAGCAGGTCGGCGAGAATGCACAAGGGCGCCAGTAGCGCCCTTGTGCATTGTTGCGGGTAAGTTTGCCGCGTTACTTTTTAACAGCTGCCGCTTCCGCCGTTTCTTCAACCTTGGCCTTGGCGCGCAAATCGGAGATCATCTTGTCGATTTGCTGTTGCTGCGCGCGCTGGCGCAGGTTCTGTTTCACCTCGTCGAAGGGTGGCGCCTGCATGGTGCGCGAGTCCTCGAGCTTGATGATATGCCAGCCGAACTGACTCTTCACTGCTTCGGTGGTGTACTGGCCTTTCTGCAGCTTGGTCATGGCGGCGCTGAATTCCGGCACGAAATTGGCCGGGGCAGCCCATCCCAGATCGCCACCCTTGGCCTTGGAACCAGGGTCTTTTGATTTTTCGGCCAGCTTCTCGAATTTCTCGCCTTTTTTCAGCTTGGCAATGATGTCTTTTGCTTCGGCTTCCTTTTCCACCAGGATGTGGCGAGCGTGGTATTCCTTGTCGCCCATCTGGGATTTGATTTTGTCGTATTCGGCTTTCAATACATCGTC
>JAUYSN010000434.1 GCA_030696235.1 Sulfuricella sp.
TTTCCACCACGAAGCGGGTGGCTTGTTCGTCGCACAGCCCCGCGCCGGCAATCAGGGTATCGCTGATGTGCGCCTCGATCGAGTCATCGTCCGCCAGCACGGCGGCGATGCCGCCCTGCGCCCAGTTGCTGGCGCCATCCAGCACCCCACGCTTGGTGACTATCGCCACTCGCCGGCTCTCGGCGAGGTTCAGCGCCAGCGTCATGCCGGCCAGCCCGCTGCCGATGATGATCACGTCAAAATGCGACATGTGCATTGTTCCTTATGACTTTAAATATGCGGAGGAAATGATAGCACGCAACGTGGGTGCGGGGCAGGGCGATATTTTCGCGGAAACGGGCTGTCAATAACCCTGCCGGGATATGAACTATTCCGCGACGAGGAGGTCTTTGTGAAGAGGGCTGCGTTCCCTGAAATGGATGTGGGCGCTATACTGAGACCATTAGGTGGCATGGAAAGGCCAAGCCACCAATAGGGACAAGGATAATGGCGCTGAAATTCGGGGAAGGCCCTCATGGGTGATCGTGAGATTGACCAGCAACTGGTCGAGCGAGCGCAGCACGGTGACAAGCACGCTTTCGAGCTGCTTGTGGCGAAGTATCAGCGCAAGCTGGGGCGTTTGCTGTCGCGCTTCATCCGTAACCCGACCGAAGTTGAAGACGTGGTTCAGGAAGCGTTCATCAAGGCTTACCGCGCACTGCCTTCGTTCCGGGGCGAAAGCGCTTTTTATACCTGGCTGTATCGGATCGGAATCAATGCCGCCAAGAATTATCTGGTGTCTGAAGGCAGGCGACCGCCGACGACGACGGAGTTCGACAGCGAAGAGGCCGAAGGTTTTGAAGATGCCGAACAGCTTCGCAATATCAATACGCCTGAAAATGAACTGATGAGCAAGCAGGTTGCCGAAACCGTGAACAAGGCAATGGATAGCCTGCCCGAGGAACTTAAAACCGCGATCACACTGCGTGAAATCGAGGGTCTGAGTTATGAGGAAATTGCGACCATGATGAATTGCCCGATTGGTACGGTGCGGTCGAGGATTTTTCGTGCTCGCGAAACGATCGCCGAGAAATTGCGACCTATGTTGGGAACTGATAAAGATACGAGGTGGTAAACATGATGGAGAGTCGAATATCTGCGCTGACAGATGGTGAACTGGATCATGAAGAGGCGAATGCAATCCTGGTCTCAGCCAGAGAGCAGTTGGAATTGCAGCAGAAGTGGAACATGTATCACTTGATCGGCGATTCCTTGAGACAAACTTCCCCACTTTCATCCGATTTCAACGCACGATTCGCCGGGCAGTTGGCAAAAGAGCCGACGGTTCTGGCTCCCCGGCGATTCCTTCCGCACCGGCGCCCCTTGATTGCACTGTCTGCTGCGGCGTCGGTCGCCGCGGTTTCCCTGGTGGCGTGGGTGGCGCTGCAATTCAATCCTGAGCGTGATATGGGTGCGACAGCCAGTGCCGTTGTCGCGGAGGCGAGCACGGCGAGTGCCTCGTCCGAGATAAACGTCAATGGTTACCTGGCGGCGCACCAGGAATATTCACCAGCCGTCCAGCTGCCCCGGCACTATCAGCGCGCGTCTCTCGAACAATCACGGGATGGAGGACGATGAAACTACTAGTCCTCGCGGTAGCCGCGCTGGTGGGGTTGCATGGCGTGTCGCAGGCGGCGGATGTGGCGCAGCAGACGGATGCGCTGGGCTGGTTGAAAAAATCTGCCGCTGCGGCGCACCAGCTCAATTACAGCGGTACCTACGTCTATCAGTATGGCGACTATCTTGAAACCAGCAAAATCACCCATATCAAGGATGAAAGCGGCGAGCACGAAAAACTCGAGGCGCTGGATGGTTCTCCCCGGGAGGTGATCCGCAACAATGAAGAGGTACTGTGCTTCAAACCGGACAACAGTGCTTCCGTCGTGGTGGAGAAAAGAAAGGTCGAAAAGTCCTTTCCTGCGCTGCTGCCCAGGCAGCTTGACGGTATCGCCGAGAATTACCGGGCCCGGTTCGCCGAGCCCGACCGCATGGCAGGCCATGCTTGCTTGGTGATTGTCCTCGAGCCCAGGGATCAATACCGTTACCGGCACAAGCTCTGGATCGACCAGGCCACGGGATTGCTGCTGAAAGCCGGTATGCTTAATGATAGGAACGAGGTGATCGGCCAGTTTGCCTTCACCCAGGTCGAGATCGGTGGGCAGATAGACAAGGAATCCCTCAAGCCGAAAATTGCCGGCAAAAAAGTGCGGGTGTCCAATGATCCGGCAACCGCGACGGAACTGCGGCAAAGCGATTTGAGCTGGGTGGTGGAGCGGCTCCCGCCCGGCTTTGCCCGGGTGACGGTGATGAAGCGCATTATTCCGGGGAAAGGCGTGCCGGTGAATCATCTGGTGTTTTCTGATGGCCTGGCGACGGTTTCTGTTTTCATCGAGCCTGTCGCGACCGCGATGAAACCCATGCAAGGCGTGGTTCGCCAGGGGGCTATTCATGTTTATACGCGCACGGTGGCTGACCACCGGATCACGGTATTAGGCGAGGTTCCCGCCATTACCGTGATGCAGATCGCGAATTCGGTCAGCAAAAATTAGGTGTCACCCATGATAGAAACTGAAGCGGTAGTCGTGAAAATAGAGCATGACGTTGCCTACGTTCAGGCAGAGCGGAAGTCGAGCTGCAGCGGTTGCAGCGAAAGCAGCTGCGGCACTTCGGTACTGGCAAATTTTTTTGGCCAGAGGACGCCGCTGTATCGCGCCAGCAACGAAGTCGGCGCAAAGGTCGGCGACCGGGTTGTGGTCGGCATGGATGAGTCGGCCCTGTTCAAGGGAACGCTGCTGCTGTACCTTTTTCCGCTGCTGTTATTGTTTGCCGGGGCGGTAGCCGGGAGCGCGCTGGCGGTTAGCGCGGAGGTTAAGGATGGGTATTCCGCAGCAGGCGCCTTCATCGGGCTGGCGGCGGGTTTTCTCGGATTGAAGTTCCTTTCGTCGAAGATGGGCATGGGCAGACGATTCCAGCCGGTCATCCTGAGCCGGATGGTCGATATGCCGGTACGTGTGGTCAATTTTGAGGGTGGCTTGAAGAAGTGAGTTTTTTATTTCAGTGATTAACTTTGTTGAGGTGGCTAGAAAATGAAGAAGTTGCTGTGCACTTTATGCCTGATTTCTTTTTCCATGTTTTCCTATGCCAGGGATCTGCCGGATTTCACCGAGCTGGTTGAAAAGCAGGGCCCGGCGGTAGTGAATGTCAGCATCACCCAGACCGTCAGCCAGGAGGAAATGCTTCCTCAAATCCCCGATCTTCCCGAGGGGGATCCTTTCTTCGATTTCTTCCGCCGCTTCCGTCCGCCCCACGGCGGCATGCCGCGCGAGTTCGAGTCGAAGTCCCAGGGTTCGGGCTTCATTGTCAGTGCTGACGGTTACATTCTCACCAACGCGCATGTGGTGGATGGGGCCGACGAGGTCACCGTTCGCCTGACCGACAAGCGCGACTTCAAGGCCAAGGTGATCGGCACGGACCGCCGCACTGACGTGGCGCTGATCAAGATCAATGCAACCGGGCTTCCCAAGGTGGTGATCGGGAACCCCGCCCAGCTCAAGGTGGGCGAGTGGGTGGCTGCGATCGGATCTCCTTTCGGTTTCGAGAACAGCGTGACGGCGGGCATCGTCAGTGCCAAGGGGCGCTCGTTGCCGCAGGAAAACTACGTGCCCTTCATCCAGACCGATGCGGCGATCAACCCGGGCAATTCGGGCGGACCGCTGTTCAATCTCAGGGGTGAGGTGGTTGGTATCAACTCCCAGATCTACAGCCGTACCGGCGGTTACATGGGGGTTTCCTTTGCGATCCCGATAGACGTGGCGATTGGCATTGCCGACCAATTGCGTATTCACGGCAAGATCAGCCGCGGCTGGCTCGGTGTGATGATCCAGGATGTCACTAAAGAGCTGGCCGAATCATTTGGGTTGAAGAAACCGGAGGGGGCCCTGATTGCGGGCGTGGAGAAGGGCGGCCCGGCGGACAAGGCCGGCATGGAGCCTAGCGACGTGGTCCTGAAATTTGATGGCAAGCCGGTGGGCAATGCCAGCGAGCTGCCGCTCCTGGTGGGTGCGACCAAGCCCGGCAAGACCGTTGCGGTGCAGGTGTGGCGCAAGGGGGCTTCCAAGGAACTGAGCCTGACCGTGGCCGAGGCGCCAAGCGAAAAAATAGTGGCGCGGCGCCCGGGCAAGGATGATGGCGCCGTTGGCCGACTGGGCCTGAGCCTGCGCGATCTTGTCGAAAGCCAGAAGAAAGAGTTGCAGGTTTCGCACGGGATCCTGGTGGAAAGTGCACAGGGTGTGGCTGCCCGTGCCGGCATTCGCCGTGGCGACGTGATCATGTCTGTTCTCAACAAGGACGTGAAAAACGTCGAGCATTTCGAGCAAATACTGTCCGGCTACAAGGCGGGTCAGACTCTGGCGCTGCTGGTGCGCCGTGGCGACCATGCCCTGTTCATACCGCTCAGGTTGAAATGAGCGGAAAAGCTGAGGCGAGATTGACGGTCTACGGGCGAGAAGACTGCCACCTGTGCCACGACATGATCGCGGAGCTTGAGGCGTTTCAGCCGGAGTACCAGTTTGCGCTGGAAGTTGTCGATGTGGACGAGGACGAAACCCTGGAACGGCAATACGGTCATTTAGTGCCGGTGCTGGCCGACAACGGCGAGGAAATCTGCCATTACCACCTCGATCCGGTCGCGCTTGCTGCTTATTTCGGCAAAATCCGGTAAAATCCGCCTTTCCCAAAAAAGAAAGGGCACCGCAAAGTGCCCTTTTTTACTGACATAATTTATGAAGCACATCCGCAATTTTTCCATTATCGCCCATATCGACCACGGCAAATCCACCCTGGCCGACCGTATCATCCATCTCTGCGGCGGCCTTTCCGACCGCGAGATGGAGGCGCAAGTACTGGATTCGATGGACATCGAGCGCGAGCGCGGCATCACCATCAAGGCACAGACCGCTGCGCTAACGTACAAGGCCCTCGATGGGCAGGTTTACCAGTTCAACCTGATCGATACCCCGGGCCACGTTGATTTCTCCTATGAAGTCAGTCGCTCGCTCTCTGCTTGTGAGGGGGCGCTGCTGGTGGTGGACGCTTCGCAGGGCGTGGAGGCGCAGAGCGTGGCGAACTGCTATACCGCCATCGAGCAGGGGGTAGAGGTCGTAGCGGTGCTCAACAAGATCGATCTGCCCAGCGCCGAGCCTGAACGGGTGATCAAGGAAATTGAAGACATCATCGGCATTGATGCCAGTCACGCGGTTCTCTGCTCGGCCAAGACCGGTCTGGGTGTGCAGGACGTGCTGGAGGCGGTCATCGCCCGCATACCGGCACCCAGGGGCAACCCGGATGGCCCCTTGAAGGCGCTGATCATCGACTCCTGGTTCGATAATTATGTCGGCGTGGTGATGCTGGTGCGCGTGGTGGACGGCGTACTCAAACCCAAGGATAAAATCCTGCTGATGGCTGGCGGTAGCGAACATCTGTGCGAACAGGTCGGCGTGTTTACGCCCAAATCCCAGCCCCGGACGCAGTTGGCGGCGGGCGAGGTCGGCTTTGTCATCGCCGGTATCAAGGAACTCAAGGCGGCCAAGGTCGGCGATACCGTGACCCTGGCCGGAAGACGCGCCAGCGAGGCGCTGCCGGGTTTCAAGGAAATCAAGCCGCAGGTTTTTGCCGGGTTGTATCCAGTGGAATCTCATGAATATGAAGCCCTGCGCGATGCGCTGGAAAAACTCAAGCTCAACGATGCCTCGTTGCAGTATGAGCCGGAGGTTTCCCAGGCGCTGGGCTTCGGATTCCGTTGCGGTTTCCTCGGGTTGCTGCACATGGAGATCGTGCAGGAGCGCCTGGAGCGCGAATACGATATGGACCTCATCACCACCGCGCCGACGGTGGTGTACGAGGTGGTGATGCGCGGTGGCGAGGTGCTGGAAATCGAAAACCCCGCCAAGTTGCCCGAGCTGTCCAAGATCGAGGAAATCCGCGAGCCGATCATCACCACCACCATCCTGGTCCCGCAGGACTATGTCGGATCGGTGATGACGCTGTGCAACCAGAAGCGCGGCGTGCAGAAGAACATGCAGTACATGGGGCGGCAGGTGATGCTGACCTACGAGATGCCGATGAATGAAGTGGTGATGGACTTCTTCGACAAGCTGAAATCGGTATCGCGCGGTTATGCCTCAATGGATTACGAGTTCCTGGAATTCCGTACTTCCGATCTGGTGAAAGTGGACATTTTGATCAACGGCGACAAGGTGGATGCCCTGTCGGTGATCGTTCACCGCGCCAATGCCCAGTATCGCGGGCGCGAAGTGGCGGCCAAGATGCGCGAGCTGATTCCGCGCCAGATGTTCGATGTGGCTATTCAGGCCGCCATCGGGGCGAACATTATTTCGCGCGAGAATGTAAAGGCGTTGCGCAAGAACGTTCTGGCAAAGTGTTACGGCGGTGATATATCCCGCAAGAAAAAACTGTTGGAAAAGCAGAAGGCCGGC
>JAUYSN010000439.1 GCA_030696235.1 Sulfuricella sp.
AATTCCAACGTCGCCCTGCTCTCCAACATGATCGAGAACGGCTACCAGGATGCTCACACCCTGCAACGCCGCATCGACGCCATGAAGGCCTGGCTGGCCAAGCCCGAGCTGCTGGCGCCGGATGCCGACGCCGAATACGCCCATGTCATCGAGATCGACCTCGCTACCATCAAGGAGCCTCTGGTGGCTTGCCCCAACGACCCGGACGACATCAAACCGCTGTCCGCCGTCGCCGGCGACAAGATCGACGAGGTCTTCATCGGCAGCTGCATGACCAACATCGGCCATTACCGCGCCGCCTCGAAAATGCTCGAGGACTCCGGCCTGATCGCGCCCCGGCTGTGGGTCGTGCCGCCGACCCGGATGGATGAAGCCGAACTCAGGGAAGAAGGCGTCTACAGCATTTTCGGCCGCGCCGGCGCACGCACCGAAATCCCGGGCTGCTCCCTGTGCATGGGCAACCAGGCTCGGGTGGCGGACAACGCCACGGTGTTCTCCACCAGCACGCGCAACTTCGACAACCGGATGGGCAAGGGCGCCCGCGTCTACCTCGGCTCGGCCGAACTGGCAGGGGTTTGCGCGCGTCTGGGGCGCATCCCGACGGCGCAGGAGTACCTTGACCTGGTAAACAGCAAGATCACTCCCGAGGCCGACAATATCTACCGTTACCTCAACTTCGACCGGATGGAGGAATACCGTCCGCGCAAGATCATTAAACTGACGCAGGTGTAGCAAGAAAATGAAACTGATCATGACCCCGACCAGCCCGTTCGCGCGCAAAGTGCGCATTGTCCTGGCGGAAAAACGCATCGAATACGAACAGGTAGTGGACAGCCCCTGGGAAGCGGGCACCCACGTCCCCGACTACAACCCGCTCGGCATGGTGCCGGTGCTGGTGCTGGACGACAACCACGCCCTGTTCGATTCGCGCGTGATCGTCGAATATCTCGACACTGTCAGCCCGGTGTCCCAGTTGATTCCCAAGGACAGCCGCCAGCGTCTGGCGGTGCGCCGCTGGGAAGCGCTGGCTGACGGCATCTCCGACGCCGCTGCAGCCATTTTTGTTGAGAAGAAACGTCCGGAATCGCAGCAAAGCCCTGAATGGATCGTACGCCAGGAACAGAAAGTGTTCCGCGGCCTCGAAGCGATGGCGGAAGAGTTGGGAGGCAAGAACTGGTGCACCGGCGAATTCTTCAATCTTTCGGATATCGCCATGGGATGCGCACTGGGCTACCTCGACCTGCGCTTTCCCGAGATCGAATGGCGCAAGGCTCACCCGGTGCTGGCCCGCCTCGCCGACAAGCTGTCGCAACGGCCGTCTTTCAAGGAAACCCTGCCGCCTGCCAACTGAGTGCTGAGTGCGTAGCCTGGATAAGCGAAGCGCAATCCGGGGGATATCTCATACGGCGGAAGGCGCTTCGCTTTTCCGCCCTACACCTCAGCCTACGATCTCTGAGTCCTGAGTCCTGAGTCCTGAGTCCTGAATCCAAAATATCATCGCGCAGCGATACCACGCACCCAGCACTTTCTGCTCAGGACTCAGGACTTTTCTTGCTCAGCACTATTGAATCACTCCACCCCCCAGGCACACTTCACTTTCGTACACCACCACCGACTGGCCCGGCGTCACGGCCCACTGCGGCTGGGCGAAATCAATCTCGCAGCTTTCACTATCCACGCGACGGATGCAGCAAGGCGCATCCGTCTGGCGGTAGCGAATCTTGGCGGCATAGACCCAATCCGTGTGGGGTGGATG
>JAUYSN010000447.1 GCA_030696235.1 Sulfuricella sp.
AGGCTTCAAGCCGGAATGATTGAAGATCAGCTCGAAACTTTGGCCGTTTGCAGCGCCTCGACCTTCAGGTTGACCGGCTTGCCTTTGCGCGCACGCTTGGCCACCTCGAACTGTGGCGCTTCCTCGATCATTCGCCCTCTCCTGACCCCCTTCAGAATCAGCGCATCTGCAAAAACACCGACGAGCTTCAGGCCTTCACCCTTCTCCAGACCCATCAGAATCACTCCGCGGCCCTTAGCCATTTGCTTGACCTCGCTCAGAGGAAACACCAGCAGCTTGTCGCCGCTCGACACGCAAGCCACGTAAAGCGGGCCGCCTTTTTGCATCCTGGCCGGGGGCAATACCTGCTTGCCCTCCTCCAGCGTCATCAGCAGCTTGCCGCCCTTCTGGCGCGAAGCCATATCCGCGATGGTGGCGACGAAACCGTATCCGCCGGAATTCGACAACAGCACCCGGTCTTCCGCCTGCCCGGTCAGGGCGCTGACGATCTTCGTGCCGGGCTGCAGGCCCACCACCGAGCCGGCGGGCACGCCGTCGCCCTTGCCGCCGGGAACCTGCGAGGCGGTAATGGTATAGGCGCGTCCGTCAGAGCCGAGCAGGATCACCGCATCGGGGGAGCGACACTCGATCGCGACAAACAGCTTGTCGCCCTCCTTGAAGGAGAGCGTGGCCAGGTCGACCCCGTGCCCCTGGCGCTGGCGCAGCCAGCCCTTCTCGGACAGGATGACGGTCACCGGCTCGTCCAGCACGGCGGCTTCGGACAGCGAGGCGCGCCTTTCCGGCTGGATCAGGGTGCGCCGGTCGTCGCCGAATTTCCTGATATCCTCGCGGATTTCCTTGGCGACCAGGGACTTCATCCTGGCCGGGCTGGCCAGCAGGGATTCCAGCTTGGCACGTTCCTTCATCAGCTCGGCGATTTCCTGCTCGATCTTGATGCCTTCCAGACGCGACAACTGGCGCAGGCGGATTTCCAGGATGTCGTCGGCCTGCCGCTCGGACAGGGAATATCGGGCGATCAAAGCGGGCTTCGGTTCGTCGGATTCGCGGATCAGCCGGATCACTTCGTCGATGTTCAGGAAAACGATGTGCCGCCCTTCCAGGATATGGACGCGGTCGCTGACCTTGCCGAGGCGGTGCCCCAGGCGCTTTTCCACCGTCGCAATCCGGAACTGGCACCATTCCGAGAAGATAATAAACAGCGATTTCTGCATCGGATTGCCGTCCAGCCCCACCTGGACGAGGTTGAACGACACCGTGGTTTCCAGGCTGGTATAGGCGAGCAGGGTGCGAGCGAATTCGTCGCGGTCGATGCGTGAGCTTTTCGGCCCGAACACGATGCGCACCGACTGCTCCTTGTCCGATTCGTCGCGTGCCGTATCGAGCAGGGAGAGCAGCAGGGTCTTGGTCTGCGTCTGCCCCTGGTCGACGGTCTTCTTGCCGAGCTTGGGCTGGGGGTTGGTCAGCGCCTCGATTTCCGACAGCACTTTCGCCGCCGACGCACCCGGCGGCAGCTCCGTAATCACCAGCTGCCACTGTCCCCGCGCCATTTCCTCGAACACATAGCGTGCGCGCACCGCGATGGAACCTCGGCCGCTGGTGTAGGCATTGCGGATTTCCTGCGGGCTGGAAAGGATCTGGCCGCCACCGGGGAAATCCGGGCCGGGGATCATGTCGAGCATCTGCGCTTCGCTGAACGAGGGCGACTCGATCATCGTCGCCGCCACTTCGCACACCTCGCGCAGATTGTGCGGCGGCACCTCGGTGGCGATCCCGACGCCGATGCCGGATGCGCCGTTGAGCAGCAGGAAAGGCAGGCGCGCCGGCAGCACGACGGGCTCCTCGAAGGAACCGTCGTAATTCTGGCGGAAGGCGACCGTGCCCTGGTCCAGTTCGCCCAGCAAAAGCTGCGCGATCGGCGTCAGCCGGACTTCCGTGTAACGCATCGCCGCGGCCGAATCGCCGTCCAGGCTGCCGAAGTTGCCCTGGCCGTCGATCAGCGGGTAGCGCAGCGAGAAATCCTGCGCCATGCGCACCGCCGCCTCGTACACCGCGCTGTCTCCGTGCGGGTGGTATTTGCCGATCACGTCGCCGACGATGCGCGCCGACTTCTTGTGCGGCTTGTCCCACTCGTTGCCCATCTCGCGCATGGCATAGAGAATGCGACGCTGCACCGGCTTCTGCCCGTCACGTACATCCGGGATGGCGCGCGATTTGGACACCGCCATCGCGTAGGCGAGGTAGGCCGCCTTGGCATAGTCCGCGAGATCGTCCTGCGGCTCGGCGGCGGGCGGCTCGGCGGGCGGCTCCGGCGGTTCTGGGGGCTGTCCGGCAAGAGCAATATCCTCGTCCGGCAGCGCTTCCAGTTGCTCGAAGAGATCGGGGGTGATGTTGTCTATTTCGTCCTTCATCTTGTTCCAAATAGTCAATCAAAAATGTCCTGTAGGATAACAAGGGTGGCCGGATGGCGCCATAGGGTCCGCCCTTTCGTCCAGTGGCCATGATCTATAAATAAAGCATATTGCCCATCAGGAGAAACCGTCATGGAACCCTACCGCCACATTCTGTGCGCCACCGACCTGTCCGAAGCCGGAGAAACCGCCGCGACCCGCGCCGCCGATCTGTCCCAGCGCCACGGCGCAAAACTCACCCTGCTGCATGTCATCGAGCATTTCCCGGAGGACGAGCCCGGCGACAAGATCGCGCCGGAAAACACCGACCTGACCGGATTCCTGACCAAAGACGCCCGCGACGAACTGGCGCGGCTCGCGCAACGGCTGGACAGGGAAAACGTCGAACAGCGTGTCGTCGCCAGCACCGGCGCTGCCAAGCAGGGAATCCTG
The DNA here is from genome assembly GCA_030696235.1 of Sulfuricella sp. Lineage (GTDB taxonomy): Bacteria > Pseudomonadota > Gammaproteobacteria > Burkholderiales > Sulfuricellaceae > Sulfuricella. Next base: position 2,841 of record JAUYSN010000447.1, read on the forward strand.
CGCTATGCCCAGGAAGCTGGCGTGGACTTGATCGTGCTGGGTGGCCGCGGCTCCCATGTGATGCCGGGATTGTTCGGCTCCACCGAGGGCGGCGTGCTTAGCGCAGCGGCCTGCGATGTGCTAGTGGTGCATCGCTAAAGCGGCAAACGCCCCATGAATCGGGAAACCGGACGTGACAAAAGGATTAGGGAACATCCGTCCACCGTGTTCACCGTCGGCCATTCGACCCTGGAACTGGCCAAGTTCATCCCCATTCTGCAAGCCCACGGCGTGACCCAGATAGCAGATGTCCGTAGCGTGCCACGCTCGCTCCACAACCCCCAGTTCAACCGGGAAACGTTGCCCGACGCGCTCAAGGCCGCCGGCATCGGCTACGTCCACTTGCCGGGGCTCGGCGGCCTGCGCCACACCCGCACCGATTCGCCCAACCTGGCCTGGCGCAACGCCTCGTTCCGCGGCTTCGCGGACTACATGCAGACCGACGCGTTCGCGGAAAACCTGGAACGATTGATCGAGCTTGCCAAGCAAGAGCATGTCGCTCTGATGTGCGCCGAAGCCGTGCCCTGGCGTTGCCACCGCTCACTCATCGCCGACGCCCTCACGGTGTGCGGAATCCCGGTGGAGGACATCATGAGCGCCACACACCTCCAACCCCACACCCTCACGCCCTGGGCACGGGTGGACGGTAGCCGCATCACCTATCCCGCGGAAACGCCAGCCAGTCCGCCCGCAGATGTGAATTCCGGGGCAAACTGATTTCCTTCCCCAAACCATTTCCGCACTTGAGGCTTTTTTTTGCCACAGCCCTCAACCCGCGCCATCACTCGTCCGCTTCCACCAGATGGCCCGCCTCTTCCATCCAGGCACGGCGCGAGGCGGCCTCGGACTTTGCCATCAGCTTGTTGAAAACTTCCCGGACGTAACCGGTGAAATCGTCCGTGCGCAAAGTCAGCAGGCGACGCGCATCGGGGTTCAGGGTGGTTTCCCACAGCTGCACCGGGTTCATTTCCCCCAGCCCCTTGAAGCGCGACACCTGCCACGCTCCCTCGCGCACTTTGTCGGCGCGCAGCCGGTCCAGCGTGCCTTCCAGCTCGCCGTCGTCGAGGCAATAGAACTTGCGTGCCGGCTTGTTCTTGCCCTGGGAGGGCACGTCCACCCGGTACAGCGGCGGCTGCGCGACGCAGACGCGTCCGGCGCGGATCAGGGCGGGGAAGTGGCGGTAGAACAGGGTGAGCAGCAGCACCTGGATATGGCTTCCGTCCACGTCGGCGTCGGCCAGGATGATGACGCGGGCGTAGCGCAGGTTGGACATGTCCGGCGTGTCGTCCGGCGCGTGCGGGTCGACACCGAGCGCCACGGCGATGTTGTGGATTTCGTTGTTGGCGAAGATGCGGTCGGCTTCGTGCTCCCAGGTGTTGAGCACCTTGCCGCGCAACGGCAGGATGGCCTGGGTGTCCTTGTTGCGGCCCTGCTTGGCGGAGCCGCCGGCGGAGTCGCCCTCGACCAGGAACAGCTCGCGCTCTTCCAGGTTGTCGGACTGGCAGTCGGCCAGTTTGCCCGGCAGCACGGCAACGCCGGAGGATTTGCGCTTTTCGATCTTCTGCCCGGCGCGCTGGCGCGTCTGCGCTGCCCTGATCGAGAATTCGGCGATCTTCTTCGCCTGTTCCTGGTGCTCGTTGAGCCACAGCTCGAGCGGGTCGCGCACCATGGCGGTGACCAGGCGCAGCGCATCCCGCGACGACAGCCTTTCCTTGGTCTGCCCCTGGAATTGCGGGTCCAGCATCTTGGTCGAAAGCACGAACGAGATCCGGCTGAACAAGTCGTCGGCGGTGAGCTTGACGCCTTTCGGCAGCAGGCTGTGGTGCTCGATGTAGCTCTTCACCGCGTTGAAGATGCCGTCGCGCAGACCGGCTTCATGGGTGCCGCCGGAGGGCGTATGGATCAGGTTGACGTAGGACTCGCGCACGATCGGGCCGTCCTCCGTCCAGGCCACCACCCACTCCGCCCCCTCGCCTTCGGCGAAGGTATCGTGCGAAGCCGGCGCGTACTTGGAGAATTTCCAGAACAATCCGTCGATCAGGTATTCAGACAGTTGCGACCTGAGGTAATCGGAAAGCCCGTCCTGGTAAACCCATTCCTTTTCGTCCTTGATCAGCCCGTTCTTGTCCTCGATCTCCAGCCTGACACGAACACCGGGCAGCAACACTGCCTTGGCCTTCAGCACCCGCTCCAGTTGCTGCGGCGGAATCTCGGCAGTGTCGAAATACTGCGCATCCGGCCACACCCGGACCGACGTGCCGGAGGCGCGCTTGGGCGCACTGCAGACCAGCGCCAGCGGTTCGACCACGTCGCCGCCGGTAAACGCCATGCGGTGGACGCCGCCCTCGCGCGTTACCGTCACTTCCAGCCGGAGCGAAAGCGCGTTGGTGACGGAAACGCCGACGCCGTGCAGCCCGCCAGAAAACTGGTAAGCCCCGCCGGCTTTCTTGTCGAACTTGCCGCCCGCGTGCAGCCGGGTAAAGACCACCTCGACCGTCGGCACCCCCTCTTCGGGATGAATGCCGACCGGAACACCGCGACCATCGTCCGTGACCGTAACCGAACCGTCGCCGTGCAGCCGCACCGTGATGATCTTGGCGAAACCAGCTAGGGCCTCGTCGGCCGAGTTGTCCACCACCTCGGTAATGATATGCAGCGGATTGTCCGTGCGCGTATACATCCCCGGCCGCTGCTTCACCGGTTCCAGGCCGCGCAGGACGCGGATAGAAGAATCTGAATAGGTCTTGCTCATGATTACCGTTCTTGAAAACACGAGTTGCTAGCCGCGAATGATAGCGCACAGCCCTCATGGGGGTCTAATTTAGGCTTGAACAAGGTGCCGTTAGGGATACAATGAATCCTTTGATTTCGACGTCAATCAGCCACAGTGAACACTCCCAGCCCGCCCTATCAGGATCTCACTCCGGACCGCATCCTGAATGCAGTAGAAAGTCTGGGTCTGCGCTGCGATGGCCGCCTGCTCGCGCTCAACAGCTACGAGAACCGGGTCTACCAGGTCGGCATCGAGGAAAGTGCGCCGGTCATCGCCAAATTCTATCGTCCCCTGCGCTGGACAGATGAAGCTATCCTCGAAGAACACCGCTTCACGCTGGAACTCGCCGAACGAGAAATCCCCGTCGTGGCGCCCCTGGTCGACAAAACCGGACGTACCCTGCATGAATT
>JAUYSN010000462.1 GCA_030696235.1 Sulfuricella sp.
CTGCTCGCGCAGGAAGAACTCGCGCTGCTGCTTGGTCATCTTCTGCTCGACCTGCTCGCGGATCTGCGACTGCAGCTTGGCGACCTCGAGTTCCTTCTTGATCAGCACCAGCACTTTCTCCATGCGGCGGCGAAGGTTGAAGGCATCCATCACCGACTGCAATTCCTCTTTCGAGGCGGTGGTCAGGGAGGCGGCGAAGTCGGCCAGCAGCGACGGTTCATTCGGGCTGAAACGATTGAGGAAAAACTTGAGCTCTTCGCTATACAGCGGGTTGAGCGGCATCAACTCCTTGATAGTGTTAATGATCGCCATCGCGTAGGCCTTCAGCTCATCCTCGTTGCGCGCGATCTCACGGGGGTATTCGACCTGCACCACATAGGGCGGCTTGATGGAAATTCATTTGACGATGCGGAAACGGCTCTGGCCCTCGGCAATGAACTGGATCTTGCCTTCGCCGCGCACCGGGTGATGCATGCGCACCAGCGTGCCGATGGAATAGAAATCCCTCGGCGCGGCCCCTTCGGAGTGAGGAAGATTGACCAGGATAATGCCGGCCATCTGCTGCGGCGTGTCGCCGATCTTCTTCACCGTTTCCAGCCACGGCCCCTCGTTCATCAGCAACGGCATGGTCTGCGCAGGGAAAAACGGCCTCTCCGACAGGGGCAGCAGGTAAAGCGTAGTGGGATAAATGCCGGCAGGAACCGGCGGCGCAGCTTCCTCTCCAGCATCGGGGCGTAGCACCTCACCTTCGAGGAGTTCCTGGTCTAGCGTGGTTTTCTTTTTTCTCGGCATGATGCTCCTAACATGGAGTTAACCTAGCCGTAATTCAACCCCATCGCCTCCCGCACGTCGCGCATCGTCTCGCTCGCCAGCTCGCGCGCCTTTTCGCAACCGTCGGAAATGATGTTGCGCACCAGGGTGGGGTCGTCCATGTACATCTGCGCGCGTTCGCGCATCGGCTTCTGCTCTTCCAGCACGGCGTCGATCACCGGTTGCTTGCACTCCAGGCAACCGATACCGGCAGTGGTGCAGCCCTGCCGCACCCATTGCTTTCGGCCTTCTTCAGAATAGACCAGATGGAACTGCCATACCGGACATTTCTCCGGCATGCCGGGGTCGGTGCGCCGCACCCGCGCCGGGTCGGTCGGCATGGTGCGGATTTTCTTCGCCACGCTGTCTTCATCCTCGCGCAGCGAAATGGTGTTGTTGTAGGATTTCGACATCTTCTGCCCATCCAGCCCCGGCATTTTTGAAGCCGCAGTGAGTAGCGCCTGCGGTTCGGCCAGGATCATCTTGCCGCCGCCCTCGAGATAGCCGAAAAGCCGCTCGCGGTCGCCCAAAGACAGGTTCTGCTGGTCATTGAGCAGTGCGTGCGCGGATTCCAGCGCCTCCTCGTCGCCTTCCTGCTGAAAGCGGGTGCGCAGT
>JAUYSN010000471.1 GCA_030696235.1 Sulfuricella sp.
TTTGTCTGAACGTTACCACATGATCCACGGCCAGCCGGATGCCGATTTTTTCGCCGATAGCGTGGTTGTGGTGGCTCGGCACCAGCGACAGCACTGTCCGTCCGCTGGGGAGCAGCAGGGTGTACAGGATATCTGCGCCGCGGAAAGCCTTTTTGGCAACTTCCGCCTGCAATGTGCTGGCATCGTCGTGAAGGATGTCGTCGGGGCGAAGCAGAACATCTACCTGGCAACCGGTTCTGCATTCGAGTGGAATCTCGCCGGCGATTGTGCCCAGTTCGGTTTCCACTTGCCTCTCGTCCAGCACCGCACCCGGCATCAATACTCCCTCGCCGACGAAGTCGGCGACGAAACGGTTGGCGGGGCGGTGGTAGAGGTTGTAGGCGCTGTCCCATTGCTGAATTTCGCCCTCGTTCATTACGCCGATTTCGTCGGCGATGGCGAAGGCTTCGTGCTGGTCGTGAGTCACCAGCAGCGCGGTGGTGCCCTGCGTCTTGAGGATTTCTCGCACTTCCTGGCCGATCCGCTCGCGCAGGTCCACGTCCAGGCTGGAAAACGGTTCGTCCAGCAGGAGCAGCGACGGGCAGGGGGCCAAAGCTCTGGCCAGTGCCACCCGTTGCTGCTGGCCGCCGGAGAGCTCGTGGGGATATTTGCTGCCGGTATTGGGCAAGCCCACCATTTTCAGCAGGGTTTCCACCCTTTCCTCTCGTGCGGCCTTGTCCCAGTCCTTGAGCCCGAATGCGATGTTGCGCGCCACGCTGAGATGGGGAAATAGCGCGTGGTCCTGGAATACCATGCCGACCCGGCGTTTTTCCGGCGACAGGGTGTAGCCTTCGCGGCTTACTGTTTCTCCTGCCAGCACGATGCTCCCCTCCGCGAGGTTCTCGAAACCGGCGATGGCGCGCAATACCGTGGTCTTGCCGCAGCCGGAAGGCCCAAGCAGGCAGCCGATGTCGCCCTGCTTCAGGCGCAACGACAGGTTGCGCACCACGGGCTGGCTATTGTAGGCGTAGGAAATGCCCTTCAGTTCAAGCTGGGTTGCGCCATGAATGGGAAGGGGGCATTGCGGGGTGGCCATAATCAAGTTTTCGGTTTTCCGTTGTCGGTAAGAAGCAAAAAGCCTCAAGGGTTTATCTGATCGCTGACGAGTGACAGTTTCTTTAACTATTGGTTTCAGTATGCCTGACCAGCAGTGCGATTGGCAGCAGCCCCGCGAGCACCAGCGCTACGGCGGGAAGCGCGGCGCGCTCCCATTCCCCTTCCGAGGTCATTTCGAAAATGCGCACCGCCAGGGTGTCCCAGCCGAAGGGACGGGTCATCAGGGTGATCGGCATTTCCTTCATCACGTCGACGAATACCAGCGCCGCAGCCGAGAACAAGCCGCCGCGCAGCATCGGCAGATGGACCCGGCGCAACATTTGCAGGCCGCTAACGCCGAAAGTGCGGGCGGCCTCGTCGAGGTTGCGCGTGATGCGCTGCATGGCGCTTTCCACGGGATTGTAGCCGACTGCGAGGAAACGGGTAAGGTAGGCGGGGAGCATCACCAGCAGCGTGCCCTGTAGCAGCAGGCCGGGGTTGTGGCCGAACCAGGCCTTGCTCAGGTGAATCAGCTGGTTGTCCAGCCAGGCCAGCGGAATGATGATGCCCACCGCCAGCACCGGGCCAGGGACGGCGTAGCCGAGGGTGGCGATGCGCACGACGATGCGCGTCCAGGGGTCGGTGTGGCGGCGCTGGGCATAGACCAGGACCAGCGCGCATGCCACGGTAAGGCCGGCCGCGATGGCGCCGAGAGACAGGGAATGCCAGAGAAAGCCCAGGTAGCGTTCGTCGAAATCCTGGGCAAATACGCTGGCAGACCACAGCACCAGCTGTGCAACCGGCAGAACGAATGCGCTCAGCAGCACCGTCGCGGCGAAACCGGAGGCCAGCCAGCCACGCCATCCCGCCAGGCGAATTCGCTCGCTCTGCGTGTGCCTGCCCGCTTGGGCGTAGCGCAGCCGCGAGCGGGAAAGCTGCTCCAGCAAGATCAGGGCGAACACCAGCAGCACCAGCACCGAAGCGAGCTGGGATGCGCCGCTCAGGGAAAACAGGCCGAACCAGGTCTTGTAGATGGCGGTGGTGAAGGTGTCATAGTTGAATACCGCCACCGTACCGAAATCCGCCAGGGTTTCCATCAGGGCCAGCATCAGCCCGCCCATGATCCACGGCCTGGCCATCGGCAGGGCGACGCGGAAGAAACCCTCGGCGCGGCTGCACCCGAGGGATTGGGCGGCTTCCAGGGCGCTGCGCCCCTGGGTGAGAAAGGCGTTGCGGGCGAGCAGGTAGACGTAGGGGTAGAGCGCCAGCGTCATCACCAGCACGAGGCCGCCGCCGGAGCGGATTCCGGGAAACCAGGCGCTGCTGCCGAAGGCTGTCCGCAGCAAGGTCTGCACCGGGCCGGTGAAATCCAGCCAGGCGACAAAGACGAAAGCGGTGACGTAGGCGGGCACGGCGAGTGGCAGCAGCAGCGCCCAGGAGAAGAATTTCCTGCCGGGAAAGTCGCATGCCGCGGTCAGCCAGGCGAGGCTCACCCCGAGCAGGGTGACTCCGGCAGCGACGCCGAACACCAGCTTGAAGGTGTTGGCCAGCAGTCCCGGCAGCACATGTTCGGCGAGATGCCGCCAGATTTCGCGCTCCGGCGAGAGGAACGAGGCCAGCACCACTGTCAGCGGAACGACGATCAGCAGGGCGATGGCAAAAGCAGCCAAACGCCAGCCGTCCATGAAAGAGGAACGAAAAAACACAAAAGCGCCAATTGGCGCCTTTGCGGGACTTGCGGAAGAAGGGTTCAAATTACTTGTATCCGGCACGGTCCATCAATTTTACGGCAGCCGCCTGCAATTCACCAGCCTTGGCGACGTTGACCGGGTTCTGCCTGAAGCTGCCCCATGCAGCCACCACAGGATCGGACTTTACCGCCGGATTGGCCGGGTATTCCAGGTTGACGTCGGCGAACAGGTTTTGCGCCTTTTCGGAGGAGAGCCATTCCAGCAGTTTGATCGCTTCCTTCTCGTGCTTGGCGTGCTGGGTGACGCCGGCGCCGGAAACGTTGACGTGGACGCCGTTTTGTTTCTGGTTCGGCCAGAAAATGCCCAGCGGCAGGCCGGGCTTCTTCTCGACCAGGCGGCCGAAGTAATAGGTGTTGGCGATGCCCACGTCGCACTGCCCGGCGGCAATGGCTTCCAGCATCTTGGTGTCGTCTGGGAAGGGGTCGGTGGCGAGGTTGGCGACCCAGGATTTGACGACCTGCTCGGCCCTGGCCTCGCCGTGCTCGGCGATCATCATCGCCACCAGCGACTGGTTGTAGACCTTCTTGGCGGTGCGCAGGCACAACCGGCCTTTCCACTTCGGGCTGCCGAGATCCTCGTAGGTAGACAACTCTGCCGGTTTCACCTTCTGGTTGTTGAAGAAAATGGTGCGGGCGCGCACCGACAGGCCGAACCACTGGTTGCCGGGGTCGCGCAGGTGAGCCGGGATATTGGCGGTCAGCACCTTCGACTGCACCGGCCTGAGCGAGCCTTCCCGGGCGGCTTCCCACAGGTTGCCCGCGTCCACCGTGATCAGCATGTCCGCCGGAGTGTTCTCGCCCTCGGCCTTGAGGCGCTGCAGCAGCGCACCTTCCTTGTCGGTGACGAACTTGATCTTGACGCCGGATTCCTTGGTGTAGGCGTCGAACAGGGGCTTGATCAACTGCTCGTTACGGGCGGAATAGACCACCACTTCATCGGCCAGCGCTTGTGCGGCGAAAGCGAAAATGGTAACGCCGAGCAGGGCGCCGAAGCTAAGTTTGTTCATTTGCAGCCTCCAACAGTAAATTTGGGTGAACGATGAATATAGCGCAAATGCGAATCGTTATCAACAATAATTATTTTGGGAAAAACCGGCTAGTAGGTACAAGCAACAACAACGATTGCTCTAACGGACATGGTGAGAAGTTCCGTCCCAAATGATGAACATCGGTAACTACTCAGGTACAGCCATCTTTCTCCTTCCCCCTTGCAGAGCGGATTCCCGCAGGGGGTGAACGGCGGTGATGGCCAGGATGTCGCGACGCAGGTCGCCGCTGAAGGCGAAGGCATCGCCTTCGTAATCGGTCAGGATTTCGACTTCGAGACCGGGCCCGCAGAGGATCTGGTAAGCACGGTTCACCATCGCCTCACTCGATCCATGCACGCCCGGGACGGCGGGCGGGCGGTGGGGAATGGCCAAGTAGGCGCGGGCGATGCCGGCGTCCCGGAGAAAATACCCCAAGTCCGTCAGTTCCGCCGGACTGTCGTTGACATCGGTCAGCAGCATGGTTTCGCTCACCAGAGTGCCCGCAAAACTCCGGGTGAAGGAGCGGATGCCGTCGAGGATGTCGGGCAGCTTCAAATCCGGGTGCGGCCGGTTGATGCGCCGCCAGGTGGCCTCATCGACACCGTCTACCTTGACGCTGACCCAGTCGGCCCGACCGAGTGCATCGCGCACCTCCGGCCGCCAGATCAGCGAGGCATTGCTGATCACCGCGATGGGCAGGTCGAGCGGGCGCAGCGCGTCGATGGCGGCGGACAGCTGAATATCGAGGGTCGGTTCGCCGTCCGGCACGAAGGTGAGGTAATCCACCGTCTCGCCCTAGGCGCGCACTGCTTCCAGACGCTGGCTGACCTGCCGAAAAATCATATCCGGCGGGTAGAAAGCGCGCGGAGCGATTTCCTGGGCGGCCGTGGGGCCCACCGGGCAATAGACGCACGAGTAGCTGCAATGCTTGGGCGGGATGTTGTTGATCCCCCCAGGCTGCGGCCGAGACGGCGAGAGGGGACGGGGCCGAAGGCGATTTCCATGGTTTGTCAGTGCCCGAAGTGGAAGAAAGTAATAGTGCCGATGCCTGCCAGGATCAGCAGCGTCTGGCTGGCAACCGCCTTGGCCCCGGTGCGGCGATGCCGTCCGGGCACCAAGTCGGCCACGGCGATGTAAATGAAGCTGGCGGCAGAAATGGCCAGGGCATATTTCAATTCAATGAAATCCCGTGACTGATCAGCCAATTCTCGTCCAGTTCCCACTTCACTTCGGTGATGCCGGGTTGTTCGAGTACGATATTTTTCGCTTCTGACTGCACCTTTGCCAACGCCTTCTCCGCCGCGACAAAATCTGGATTGTCCCGCGCTTTTCCGGCCAGCGAGGGGTAAAGTGCACCGATCATGCGATACACCGGCACAGCCGGGGAGCGAGGCGTCGCCATCACCGCCACCGTGCCTTCCAATCGTAGCACCCGAAACGGGTAAAGGTAATCGCGCAATGCCGGGCTACCTTTTTCCTGAATCGCCTGGTTCAGGGCTGCCACCTTGGGGTCGGTGCGTAGCCCGAACCAGTAGATTGCGCCGAGCGCGAGAACGACGATAAGGGCAATAAGGGCAATCGCTGTTTTTTTGCCAAGACTGGATTCGTGTTTCAAAATTTCTCCTCGTCATCAAGATGTGTTGCCATCATTTTTAGCGTGGACGGTATTTGCTGGCTGGACCGGCCTTGGCCTGGATTGCGCCTTTACTACGGCAAACTGGGTTGACTTTCTCGTGCGCCCAACCGGTTTGGCGTCACCGCGCCGGGGTAAGGGTCAGACCCAGCAATGTCGTACTGGACTTGAGATGGAGGTAATAAAGCGCTTCAGTGGCGACCGGCAGGGTTCGGTCACATGCCCGATTTTTGCACAGTTGTTCTTCCAGCAGCACGTCAAATTTTTCGTTTGTGATGTGTACACTCGCTTCCGCCTTCCCGTCAAAGCGCAAGCCCAGGTGATAGACCCCCCGGCGCATTCTGCCCAAAGGGATGAAGTAGCTATCGCCATCAGGGCTTCGCCACTGCCGTAACGCTTCCTCACCCCACACGCCATTGGCGGGAATGGCGTCCGGCAGGGGGTAATGGGCGCAAAGTTCCTTGGTGTACTTGAGGATGGCGAAAAGCTCCTCCACCTCCAGGGAAGAAGAAGAGGGGAGGTAGCGCCGCACATGACTGCGGGTAGCCGCAACGCCGGAAGAAAAGCTCAGGCGCCCACTGCACTCACCCTCATGACAGCGGGTGCATACGGTGTTGAATTTTACCGCCGTTGCCCGAGACACTTCTGCCTCACCCATCGTCGCATAGGCCAGCCCCACGGCGGCAACTCCAATGGCTCGCAACATACCCATGCGAATTGGCGCCACACTTAAATCAAGTCACCGGCTAGCGAGTCGCGCACAGCCTGCGGCAATTCTGTTTTCTCGTGGCAGGCGGGATGGTCGATACCCGCGCTGATTATTGCCCCTTGCTTCACTGCGGCGATCATTTCCGGGGTGAGTTCGAAGCGCAGGAAGTGCACCGATGCGGTCTTGTCTTCGGTTTCTCTGTCCAGGTCTTCGTTGGCGATGGGGTAAACCTTGCCGAGTCCTTCTACCTGCACCCACACGGCTTTTTCAATGCCGATGAGACGAGCCAGAGCCTGCTTCCGCTCCGCCTCGTCCTCGTACTCCACCATGAAGGCGGCCTTCCAGTTGCTGCCGTCGGGAATAAGCGGATTGTAGACATCCAGCTCATCCTGTATACCTTCTGGCTCGAAGATGCGTTCCAGGCGCAGCATTTCCTGGACCTGGTACTGCATGGTGAGGGCGTCCTCGAAATAGAGGGCGGCATGGGGGCCGATCGGCACTCGGCGATGCTGCTTGTGTTCCATCACCTTGGCGCGGAAATCGGGACGGATTGCCGCATATTTCTCCAGGGAGTAAAGATCGTCTCGGGTCAACTTGCCCATGGGGTTGTCCTTTCTGATCCATTTTCATTCGTGCGCGATCTGCTTGTCGGTGAAGAGGTAATCGTGCAGTTCCTTGTCAAAGCGCGGGTCGCGGCGCCGTATCCACTCCAGCACCATGGCGGCATGCTCCTTTTCCTCGTCGCGGTTGTGGGCGAGGATCGCTCTCAACTCGGGGTCGCTGCATACGTCCACGCGCTGGTTGTACCAATCCACCGCCTCAAGCTCCTCCATCAGGGAGACGATGGCGCGGTGCATGTCGCGGGTCTCGGCGCGCAGTTGCTCGACGGGTTCGTGGTAACCTTCATTTGCCATTTTTTAATTCCTTTTGGTTCAAATGCCACAAGTTTGCGTGGCCGTGAAATATCCAAGCCGAGCGGCGCGCTTTCGCGCGTTCCGCCCAGCGGTGGTTAATCGGTCGCTTATGCCTCGGAGAGCGGGATGCCCAGTGCATCCGCCACGCCCTTGCCATAAG
>JAUYSN010000003.1 GCA_030696235.1 Sulfuricella sp.
CACGAGCATTCCAATGGACAATCCGGGATGAATAACTATTGGCTTAAAAAGCATTAAAATCTGCCCTCGCCCAGCTCATTTCTCGCTTCGATTCTTCAGGTCCGACAGACTCCTAGGGCTTGACCGCATCCACCTGCGGTATGTCTGTCTTTTTCGCTTCAGGCTGTGCACGCGGCGCCTGCTTCGGATCTTCCAGCACCTGGAAAAAAATCTCGTCGCGCTTGATCATGCCCAGTTCGCTGCGGGCGCGCTCCTCGATGGCTTCGTAGCCCTGCTTGAGGTCACGCACTTCGGCATCGAGAGAGGCGTTGCGCGCTCTCAGTTTCTGGTTGATTTCCTTCTGTTGCGTGGCTGCGTGGTCGACCTCCCATACCCGCAGCCAACTACCCTTCCCCAGCCACAAGGGATATTGAAGCGCGGCAATCAGTACGACGAAGATCAGGGTCAGCCAGCGCATCTCGCGACAGTTCTTAACCTAGTTGGTAAAAAGCCTCTCGTCCAGCGTAGCTCGCCGCGTCGCCCAGTTCTTCCTCTATCCGCAGCAGCTGGTTGTACTTGGCGATGCGTTCGGAGCGGCTGATCGAGCCGGTTTTGATCTGCATGGCGTTGGTGGCCACGGCGATGTCGGCGATGGTGGTGTCTTCGGTTTCGCCGGAGCGGTGTGAAATCACGGTGGTGTAACCGGCGTGTTTGGCCATTTCGATGGCGGCGAAGGTTTCGGTCAGCGTGCCGATCTGGTTCACCTTGATCAAGACGGAATTGGCAACGCGCTTCTGGATACCCTCGCGCAGGATTTTGGTGTTGGTGACGAACAGGTCGTCCCCCACCAGCTGAATCGATTTGCCCATGCGCTCGGTCAGCATGCCCCAACCTTCCCAGTCGTTCTCGGCCATGCCGTCCTCGATGCTGAGGATCGGGTACTTGTCGGTCCAGGCGGCGAGATAATCGGTAAACTGGCTTGCGCTCAGCTCCAGGTTATCCGCCTTGAGGATGTATTTGCCGTCCTTGTAGAATTCCGTGCTGGCGCAATCCAGGCCGATCACCACATCGGAGCCCGGCAGGTAGCCCGCCGTTTCGATGGCTTCCATGATGAATTGAAGCGCTTCTTCGTTGGAGGAGAGGCGTGGCGCGAAGCCGCCTTCGTCGCCCACGGTCGTGGCCAAGCCGCGCTTGCCGAGGATGCTTTTCAGGGTGTGGAAGATTTCGGCGCCGCAACGCAGCGCTTCGCGGAAACTTGAGCTGCCCACCGGAATGATCATGAATTCCTGTATGTCCGAGCTGTTGCTGGCGTGCGCGCCGCCGTTGATGATGTTGATCATCGGCACGGGCAGCCTCTTCGGGCCCGCTCCACCCAGATAACGGTAAAGCGGCAGGCCGGATTCCTCAGCGGCGGCCTTCGCCACAGCCAGCGACACGGAGAGCAGCGCATTGGCGCCCAGCCGGCTCTTGTTGTCGGTGCCGTCCAGTTCGATCAGGGTGCGGTCGATAAAAGTCTGTTCTTCGGCATCCAGGCCGATGATCGCTTCGCAGATTTCGGTGTTCACGTTTTCGACGGCCTTCAGCACGCCCTTGCCGAAATAACGCTGCTTGTCGCCATCACGCAATTCAACCGCTTCCTTGCTCCCGGTGGAAGCACCGGAGGGTACTGCAGCCCGCCCGATGATGCCGGACTCGAGCAGCACGTCGGTTTCTATGGTCGGGTTACCGCGGGAATCCAGAATCTCTCGAGCGATCACATCTACAATTGCACTCATTTCTTTTCCTTAATTTTAGCCACACCGCGTGGGCACAAAAACGGTGCCCACCCTACGTCTACTTATTAAATTTATTCACAACTTCCCGCAGCGAACGAGTTTCAGCATTCCTGTTCGGCGAATCCTTGTTTCTTTACCAGCGCATCCAATTGTTTCAGGGTTTCCAGCAGGCCGCGCATTTTGTCCAGAGGCCAGGCATTGGGTCCGTCGGACAATGCCTGGTCGGGATTGGGATGGGTTTCCATGAACAGGCCGGAAATTCCGCTGGCGACCGCTGCCCTGGCCAGTACCGGCACAAACTCGCGCTGCCCGCCGCTTTTGTCGCCCTGCCCGCCGGGAAGCTGCACCGAATGGGTCGCGTCGAACACGACCGGGCAACCGGTTTCGCGCATGACCACCAGGGAGCGCATGTCGGAAACCAGGTTGTTGTAGCCAAACGATACGCCGCGCTCGCAAACCATGATGTTGTCCTGGCCGCTCGCTTCCCGGGCTTTTTCGACGACGTTCTTCATGTCCCAGGGGGCCAGGAACTGCCCCTTCTTGATGTTGACCGGCTTGCCCGCGCTTGCCGCCGCGTGGATGAAGTCGGTCTGTCGGCACAGGAAGGCGGGGGTTTGCAGCACGTCCACCACCTTGCACACTTCGGCCAGGTGGGCGGCTTCATGCACGTCGGTGAGCAGGGGCACGTTCAGCTCACGCTTGACCTTGGCCAGAAT
>JAUYSN010000172.1 GCA_030696235.1 Sulfuricella sp.
CCAAGCTGACGCGCACTGCACACCGCGCCAGCTCACGCTCGACCCCCATGGCCAGCAATACCGGGCTCGGGTCAGTGCCGCCGCTGGAGCAAGCCGACCCGCTCGCCACCGCAAACCCGGCGCGGTCCAGCGCCATCACCAGCGTTTCGCCGTCAATGCCGGGAACAGCAAAATAGCTGGTATTGGCCAAACGCTCGGCACCATCACCGAACAGCACCGCACCCATGGTCCGCAGCCCCTGGTCCATCCGCTCCCGCATTTGCTGGAGCTTAGGCGGTAGCTCGGTCAAGCGGCTCGTCGCCAGCGCACAAGCCGCACCGAAACCGACGATCGCCGGCACGTTCTCGGTACCTGCGCGCAACCCCTTCTCATGCTCGCCGCCAGTGATTTGCGGCTTGATATCGAGGCGCTTGTCCAGAACCAGTGCACCGATACCTTTCGGCCCGTACACCTTGTGCGCGGAAATCGTCATTGCATGGACGTTCAGAGCGGCAAAACTGACCGGCATCTTTCCCAGCGCCTGCACCGCATCGGTATGGGCCATTGCGCCCACGCCGCGCGCCAGTTCCGCCACCGCCGCCACATCCTGCACCACACCGGTTTCATTGTTGGCCAGCATCACCGACACCAGTCCGGTGACTGACTCACGCAGTGCAATTTCCACATCATCCATTTCGAGCCGGCCAGCGCTGTCCACCGCCAGCTTCCTCACCTTCCAGCCCTGCTCGCGCAACTCCTGCGCCGGTCGGGTCACGCTCGGGTGCTCCACCACGCTCACCGCGATCTGTGAAGGCTGGCACCGCGCTGCCGCACCTTTAATCAGCAGGTTGTTAGCTTCGGTGCCACCGCTGACGAAAACCACCTGTGAAGGGTGCGCGCCGACCATGTCCGCCACCTGCTCACGCGCATCGTCCACCGCCTTGCGCGCTACCCGCCCGTACTCGTGGCGACTCGAGGCATTACCGTAACGCTCCCGAAAAAACGGCAGCATCGCCTGCAACACTCGCTCGTCGAGCGGCGTAGTGGCGTTGTGGTCAAAGTACGCTGGCAACATCCGTTTTAGCCCCGGCTCTACGTCTCGACACAGACTGGGTATGGTCTTGTATCTCTGCCACGCCGACCCCACGTTGCTGCGCCACCAGATGCGCCAACGTAACCGATGCCAGATAGTCGTAAATTTTTCCGTTCAGACTGGTCCACAATTCATGGGTCATGCATTCATGCTCGTCGTGGCAATTGCCCAGTCCGCCGCACTGAGTGGCATCCATCGGCTCATCTACCGCCTTGATGATGTCCGAGACCGCGATATCGTCAAGACTCTTGGCCAGATAATAGCCGCCACCCGGCCCGCGCACGCTCTCCACCAGTGCATGGCGGCGCAGCTTGCCGAACAGCTGCTCGAGATAAGACAGGGAAATCTTCTGGCGCTCGCTGATCCCGGCCAGCGTCACCGGCCCGCCGCCCCGGCGTAAGGCCAGATCGAGCATTGCGGTTACCGCGAAACGTCCCTTAGTTGTCAGTCGCATATCAATTCCTTCCCATGAAAGTCACGCAGCAACTTTATAATACCTTATTATTTTAGTCAACTATTTTATTCAAATAGTTCGCATCGAACTGATCCTGGGTCGGCGCCAGCGGCGCAACCTCAACCCCCATCTTCTTCAACTGCGCCAGGATCAGCTCGATGCGCTGGTCCAGCACCACGGTGTGGTCAAGCAGACCGTGGATCGCCTTGACGACCGGATCGTTCATGTCGGCACTAATGGCATAGGCGGAAAACCCCATCTTCTGAGCCTTGCTTTCGCGCATTTCCGTCTGCGTCGGATCGATATTTCGCGCTGGAATACCGACCGCCGTAGCGCCTGCCGGAACATCTTTCACCACCACCGCATTGGAGCCCACCCTGGCACCATCGCCGATAAAAATCGGGCCAAGAATCTTGGCGCCGGCGCCGACGACCACCCCCTTGCCAAGGGTGGGGTGGCGCTTGCCCTTGTTCCAGGAAGTACCGCCCAGCGTGACGCCGTGGTAAAGCGTCGAATCGTCGCCGATCTCGGCGGTCTCGCCGATGACCACACCCATGCCGTGGTCGATGAAAACGCGCCGACCGATTTGCGCGGCCGGATGGATTTCAATGCCGGTCAGCCAGCGCCCCAGGTGCGAAACAAAACGCGCCAGCCACTTCAGGTTCCAGCTCCATAGACGTTGCGCCAGGCGGTGCACCAGCAACGCGTGCAGGCCCGGGTAGATGGTCAATACCTCCCAGGTGGAACGCGCAGCCGGGTCGCGCTCGAACACGACCGATATGTCTTCTCGCAAATGATCGAACATCACTCGATTCCGAAATATAAGGAAAATATTATATTCCAGACTCCATTAGTCAACTATGGGTTTTTTCATTTATTTGTGAATTTTTCCACTGAAGTCAAAATCCCGCGCAGGATACTGACCTCTTCCTTTTCCGGGCGTGCCCGTGCAAACAACCGTCTCAACCGCTGCATCAAGCGCCCCGGGCAAGCCGGATCGAGAAAACCGGTGTCTATCATGGTCCTCTCCAGGTGTTGATAGAACCGCTCCACATCTTCGAAGCTGGCGGCCTCCATCGCCTTTGCAGCAGGCGTTTCAGTCACGCCAAGAGAAGCCCGATTCAGCAACGCCATGCGCAGCTCGTAAGCCAGGATTTGCACCGCTGAGGCCAGATTCAGCGAGGTAAACTCCGGATTGGCCGGTATGGTGGCGAGCAGTTGGCACTTGTCCAGTTCGGCGTTGGATAGCCCCGACATCTCGGTGCCGAACAGCAGCGCCACTTCCCCCTCTTGGACAGCAAACTCAAGCATGCGGGACGCAGCTTGATGCGCGGAGAGCATCTCGTGGGAGAGATCGCGCCGCCGGGCGGTTACCGCCACGGCGAGTACCGTACCGGCCAACGCCTCGTCCAAAGTAGCGCAAACCCGGGCATTTTCCAGCACGTCCGCCGCCCCGGCAGCACGCGCATCCGCGACTGGATCGGGAAAAGCCTTGGGGTTGACCAGATAAAGGCGCTCCAATCCCATCGTCTTCATCGCCCGCGCAGCAGCGCCGATATTGCCTGGGTGGCTGGTGTGACTGAGCACGATGCGAATGTTATTCAGAACATTGGGTTTCTTCATCCGTGGTTTCCCATTAAAATAGCAGCAATACGCCTAGCGTTTTGTTCCTTAACTTTCCCAGGATAACCCATGCATCCCATGCTCAACACCGCGGTCAAGGCCGCGCGCCGCGCCGGTCAGATCATCAACCGCGCCTCCCAAAATCTGGATTCGCTCACGATCAAACACAAGAGCTTTAATGATTTCGTCAGCGAGGTGGATCAAAAAGCGGAAGATGCCATCAAGGAAGTCCTGCTGGATGCCTACCCGAAACACGCGATTTTAGCAGAAGAAAGCGGCGCACAGGGCGACTCGGAGTTCCAGTGGATCATCGACCCTCTCGACGGCACCACCAACTTCCTCCACGGTTTCCCGCAGTACGCCGTTTCAATCGCCATGCAGCACAAGGGCGTGCTGACCCACGCCGTAATCTACGATCCCAGCCGCAATGACCTGTTCACCGCCACGCGAGGCGCCGGCGCCTTCCTCAACGACCGCCGGCTCCGAGTCAGCCGCTGCGAATACCTGAAGGATGCCCTGATCGGCACCGGCTTCCCGTTCCGCGATTTCACCCATCTCGACGCCTATCTGGGCATTTTCCGCGAACTAATGCAGAAAACCGCCGGCCTGCGCCGGCCGGGGTCGGCCGCTCTGGACCTGGCCTACACTGCCGCAGGCCGCTTCGACGGCTTCTGGGAATTCGACCTGAAAGCCTGGGATATCGCCGCCGGTGCGCTGATGGTGCAGGAAGCGGGTGGACTGGTGGGCGATTTCCATGGCGAGCCGGACTACCTGCAAAGCGGCAACATCCTTGCCGGCAACCCCAAGATTTTTGGCCAACTGCTGCAGACCATCGCACCGCACCTGGCCGCCAAGGACAAGTAAGCGGCGGCCGGGCGCCCATAGCCGCCCGGCTTGGTCAGCCGGGAAACCAGAGAATCAGGTTCACCTCGGCCGGAATGCGCGCTTCCGGATGCCAGGCAATGATGCGCGGCGTGAAGTCCATCGCCGGCCGCGGCGTCGCGACCGCGATCGCGTAATGGTAGCCGTTGAGCATGCCCGGCAGGGCGGCCCCGCGCGCCATAATGTGACGCGCGGGGGCCTCGCCGTCCTGCGGCTCGGCATAGAGCTCGACCTGTACCCCATCCGGCGAGACATTTCCCAGATAGACCTGCACCTCGAATAGCCAGCCGTCCGGTTGCGCGCGCCGCTCCACATTTCCCCAGTGCACCTCGTGCCAGTGCCGTTCCAGCCCCTGCTCCCAGGCTGCAAGCTCTCTTGCCAGCCGGCCGCCGTCGGCGCTGCGCCGCCGGAACGCGGCGGCCGCGGGAAGGTAGGCATCACGCACGTATTCCTGCAGCATGCGGTTGCTACTGAACTGCGGCGCAAGCCGGGACATGCTGGCGCGCATGCGCGCCACCCACTCGCGCGGGATGCCTTGCGCATCGCGGCGATAAAACATCGGTACGATCTCCTGCTCGAGCAGGCGGTAAAGCTGTTCGGCTTCGACATCGTCCCAGCCCGGCTCGGCGTGTTCGCGCCCGTCGCCCAAAGCCCAGCCCACCTCCGGCGCATAGGCCTCCGCCCACCAGCCGTCCAGCTCGGAAAGGTTGAGGCCGCCGTTGACCAGCACCTTCATGCCGGAGGTTCCGCTCGCCTCCCATGGCCGGCGCGGGGTGTTGATCCACACGTCCACGCCCTCCACCATTTCCTGCGCGAGCGCAATATCGTAATCCTCGAGGAACACCGCGCGTGCGCGGACTTCAGGACGGTGCACAAACTCCACCCACGCCTGGATGAGGCGCTTGCCGTTTTCATCCTGGGGATGGGCCTTGCCGGCGATGATGAGCTGCACCGGGCACCCCCGGTCGGTCAGCAGCCGCAGCAGACGCTCCGGATCGCGCAGCAGCAGATTGGGGCGCTTGTACTCGGTGAAACGCCGTGCGAAACCCAGCGTCAGCAGGTTCGGATCCAGGGTAAGGTCCGCCTGCGCAATCGTTTCGGGATCGGCACCGCACTGGCCGAGCTGGCGGGCGAGCCGGCGGCGTGCGTAATGCATGAGGTCGCGCCGCTCTTCGCCGCGAAAGGACCACAACGCCTCGTCGCTCAGGCCTTGAATGGCGCCCGACAGCGTTTCCGGCCTGCCCAGCCAGCGCTCCTTGCCGCAGGCCGCGGTCCAGATCTCATCGGCCCAAGGCGAATCCCATGAGGATACGTGCACGCCATTGGTGATATGCCTGACGGGCACCTCGCGCTCCGGCCAGCGCGGATAGAGGTCGCAGAAGATACGGCGGCTGACGGCGCCGTGCAACTGGCTGACGCCGTTGATCGTGCCGCAGGTGCGCGCAGCCAGGTAAGCCATGTTGAAAAGCTCGTCGCCGTCGTCGGGGCGCATGCGCCCCAGCGCCAGCAGCTCGTGCTGCGAAACGCCGAGCTGCGCGGCGTAATGGGTGCCGTACTCGGCGAGCAGCACGCGCGGAAAGGTGTCGAAGGCGGCCGCCACCGGGGTATGGGTGGTAAAGACATTGCCGGCCCGGGTTGCCCACAGAGCCTCCCGGAAATCGACGTGGTTTTCCTGCGCGAATCGCCGCGCCCGTTCCAGCGTCACCAAGGCGGCATGGCCCTCATTCAGATGGCATACCTCCGGATGCAGCTCCAGCGCCTCCAGCGTCCGCCAGCCGCCGATGCCGAGCACGATTTCCTGCACCAGACGCATCTCCTCGCCGCCGCCGTACAGCTTGCTGGTGATGCCGCGGTCGGCGGGACTGTTCATCGGGTCGTTGCTGTCCAGCAGGTACAGGTTCACCCTCCCCACCTGCGCCTGCCACACGCGCAGCACCAGCGCCCGCCCCGGCAACTCGATGGGCACGCCGAGCCAGGCGCCTTTGGCATCGCGCACCGGCGTGATGGGCATGCTGGTGGGTACGTTGTGGGGATACACTTCGATCTGCCTGCCCCGGCCATCGAGCATCTGGCGAAAATAGCCTTCCTGGTACAACAGCCCCACGGCGACCAGCGGCACGCCGAGATCGCTCGCCGTTTTAAGATGGTCGCCCGCAAGCACGCCCAGCCCGCCGGAATACAGCGGCAGCGCTTCAGCCAGGCCGTATTCCATGCTGAAATAGGCGATCAGCGCACCATTGCCGGGGTGCGCGCCGCCGTACCATGCCTCCGCCGCGAGATAATCGCGACGCACCTGCATCAGGCGTTCAAGTTCGGCGCGGAAATCCGGGTCTTCCGCCAGTTGCTCCAACCGCTGCAGGGAAACGCTCTGCAGCATCAACCACGGGTTTTCGGTCCGCGCCCACACCGCCGGGTCGATTTCCCGCCACAGGCGGTCCGCCGCATGGCTCCAGGTCCAGCGCAGGTCGAGACTGAGCTCGGCGAGCCCCGCCACCCCCTCGGGCAACGGCCTCAAGAACGGATGTGTGATTAAAGTGCCCACTTGCCTCCCCAATGAATGATCTTGGCGTTGTCGCGGAATTTAGGTTCTGGCAACTTCCGGCAAATTCGCATAAAACGCCGTGTCGAACACCGCAACCTGGGGGATGCCCGCACCCAGAACCACGCACGCCGCCGCGATCCGCTCTCCGGTCTGGTTGGCCGTGGCTTTCAGCAACTCCTCGGCATCGGCCACCACCATCCGCAGGTCTTCCATCAGCTTTCCCTTAGTGATGTGTTCCATTTCACCTACCGTTGCCACTACCGGTTTTCTATCGCAGCCATGCGGAGCTCCTTTCATTATTCAAATTTAACAAGCACCTTATTCACCTTAGCAACCCCTGCGCATAAAGCAAATATTGAGGGCATCAAAAACCCTGGGATTCAGACCGCCAAATCGGGTATTCTTCAAATCCCCAGGCGCTGCACTTGTGGACAGCAGAATCCGGGTATTTCCATGCTTTATTTCCGTTAAGCTGGAAATCATTTTTTACAAAAAATTCAAATAGTAAACAATGCACGACAAAGACCTTGAAAAACACACCCCGATGATGCAGCAATACCTGCGCATCAAGGCAGAACACCCCGATATGCTGCTGTTCTACCGCATGGGGGACTTCTACGAGCTGTTCTTCGATGATGCTTCGATGGCGGCGCAGTTGCTGGACATCACCCTCACCACCCGCGGCGCAACGGCAGGGCAACCGATCAAGATGGCGGGCGTACCCT
>JAUYSN010000173.1 GCA_030696235.1 Sulfuricella sp.
CGGCGTGGAAAAGAGCGAGGCAGAGGCGCAACGCTGGTTTACCCTGAACCGCAAACAGCATTCACATCGGGATCACGCGCAATATCAGTCCTGGGTGCGGCAGGCGGCGGAGATTCTGGCCGAGGACGAGCGCCGTGCATCTTACGAGGCTTCACTCCACAACGGCGACAAAGTGCTTGCCGACCTGCGTACCCGTGCGGGCCTGCCGCAACCGAATGCGGACAAAAAATTGCTGGCGATGAGGCCGTAAGCGGCGTCGTTCTGAAGTACGGGTTAAGCCGCCGGCAGTTAATCCGGTCGGCTCAAAAGAGAAAATAATAAGGCGAAAGTCGGATGACTTTCGCCTTATGTTTTTCTAAGAAGCGGCCTTCGCAGCCGTAGTTAAACGCTTGGCTGTTTCGCGCTCAATCCTCCGATCGCATCTGCGGGAACAGGATGACGTCGCGGATGCTCGGGCTGTCGGTCAGCAGCATGACCAGGCGGTCGATGCCGATACCCTCGCCGGCGGTGGGCGGCAGGCCGAATTCCAGGGCGCGGATGTAGTCGGCGTCGTAGTGCATCGCCTCGGCGTCGCCCGCTTCCTTCTGCCGCACCTGCGCCATGAAGCGTTCCGCCTGGTCTTCCGGATCGTTCAGCTCGGAGAAGCCGTTGGCGATCTCGCGGCCGACGATGAACAGCTCGAAGCGCTCGGTAATGCCTGGGGCGGCATCGTTGCTGCGCGCCAGCGGCGAGACTTCGGCCGGGTAGTCGATGATGAAGGTCGGCTGGATCAGCATCTGTTCGGTGGTCTCCTCGAACAGGCTCAATTGCAGCCCGCCGACGCCATCGGTGGGGTGATGGTCGGCGCCCATCTTCTCCAGCTGCGCCTTGAGGAAGGCGCGGTTGTGGAGCTGCTCGTCGCTGAAGCGCCCCGGATGGTATTTGTGGATAGCCTGGGAGATGGTGAGGCGGTCGAAGGGCTGGGCCAGGTTGATGGTATGCCCCTGATAGGGCACCACCGCGTGGCCGAGCACCGCCTTGGCGGTCTCGCGGAACATCTGCTCGGTCAAATCCATCATGTAGCGATAATCCCGGTACGCCTCATAGAACTCGATCATGGTGAATTCGGGGTTGTGGCGGGTGGAGAGGCCCTCGTTCCTGAAGTTGCGGTTGATCTCGAACACCTTCTCGAAGCCGCCCACCACCAGGCGCTTGAGGTAGAGTTCCGGCGCGATGCGCAGGAACAGTTCCATGTCCAGCGCGTTATGGTGGGTGGTGAAGGGCTTGGCCGAGGCGCCGCCGGGGATGGGGTGCATCATCGGCGTTTCGACTTCTAGATAGCCGCGTTCCACCAGGAAAGTGCGGATCGCCTGGATGATCTTCGTGCGCACGATGAAGGTCTTGCGGGTTTCCTCGTTGGTGATCAAGTCGAGGTAGCGCTGGCGATATTTCGCTTCCTGGTCGGTGAGGCCGTGGAATTTTTCCGGCAGCGGACGCAGGGATTTGGTCAGCAGGCGCAGTTCGGAAACGCGCACCGACAGCTCGCCCTTGTTGGTCTTGAACAGGGTGCCTTTGGCCGCGATGATGTCACCCATGTCCCAGTGCTTGAAAGCCTCGTGGGTTTCGGCACCGACGCCTTCGTCGTTGATGTAGAACTGGATGCGGCCGGTCATGTCCTGCACCGTGGCGAAGCTGGCTTTGCCCATGACGCGCTTGAGCATCATGCGGCCGGCGACAGCGACGCTGACGTTTTCCGCTTCCAGCGCTTCCTTGTCCTTTTCGCCATGAGCAGCCAGCAATTCACCCGCCATATCCGTGCGGTCGAAGTCGTTGGGGAAGGCGATGCCGGTCTCGCGCAGTTTTTTCAGCTTGT
>JAUYSN010000030.1 GCA_030696235.1 Sulfuricella sp.
CCCGGACATGGCCCGCCACCCGCTTGAACAGGCCCTTGTGGATGGGGAAATGCACCTTGAGGTCAGAAACTTCCAACAGTGACTTATCGCGATCATGCTGCTCCAGCGAATGTCCTGATGATTGCAGGGGCGTGACTTCGATAGGGCGAGGGCTCGTGGAAACAACCGTTTCAGCCAAATGGCAACGCACGCTGTGGCCGGGGGCAACCTCGCTCCACGCCGGAATTTCATTGTTGCAGCGCTCCCAGGCGTAGTCGCAGCGACCGGCGAAACGGCAGCCGGAAAACTCCCGGTCTAGCGGCGGCACGGTGCCGCGGATGATCTCCAGTTGCTGTCCGCGCCGCGCGGCGCCGGGCAGCGAGGCAAACAGCTTGCGGGTGTAGGGGTGCTGCGGGTTGGCAAAGAATTCCTCGCGCCCGGCCATTTCCACGATTTCCCCTGCATACATTACCGCCACCCGCTGTGCCATTTCCGCCACCACGCCGAGATCGTGGCTGATCAACATCACCGCCATGCCGCGCTCGCGCTGCAGTCGGCGCAACAGCTCCAGCACCTGCGCCTGAATGGTCACGTCCAGCGCCGTGGTCGGTTCATCGGCGATCAGCAGGTCGGGCTCGCACGCCAGGGCGATGGCGATCATCACGCGCTGCTTCATGCCGCCGGAGAACTGGAACGGGTAGTCATGGTAACGCGCCCCGGCGTCGGGGATACCCACCGCATCGAGCAGTTCCAGCACCCGCGCCTGCGCCGCGCCACCCCGCAAGCCGGTGTGGCGATGCAGGGTCTCGGCGATCTGCCGGCCGATAGTCATGACCGGATTGAGGCTGGTCATCGGTTCCTGGAAGATCATCGCGATGCGCTTGCCGCGCACCGAGCGCATGGCGATTTCCGGCAAGCCCAGCAAATCCTGGCCGTCGAGCAGAATCCTGCCGGCCTCGATATGCCCGGCCTCAGGCAGCAGACGCATCAGGGACAGCGCCGTCATTGACTTGCCGCAGCCCGATTCGCCAAGCAATGCGAAGGTCTCGTGGGGATTGATGGAAAAGCTCACGCCGTCCACTGCCCGCATCTGGGTTTTGCCGGCATCCAGCCGGACCCTGAGGTTTTCGACGACTAGCAGCGGCCCGCTCATTTCACCCTCGGATCGAACGCATCGCGCACGCGGTCGGAAAACAGGTTGGCCGACAGCACCAGCACGAACATGAAGGCGAAGGCCGCCAACAGCGACCACCACACCATCGGTTCGCGCGCCATTTCCAGCCGCGCGCCGTTGATCATGTTGCCCCAGCTCTGCATGGACGGATCGACGCCGACGCCGACATAGGACAGCACCGCCTCGGCCAGCACCAGGGCGCTGAAATCCAGCACGATCGAAATCAGCACGATGTGCATCACGTTGGGCAGGATGTGGCGGGCGATGATGCGGAAATGGCCGACTCCGAACGCCGTCGCCGCCTGGATGAACTCCATTTCCCGGACTTTCAGGGTCTCGCCGCGCAGCAGCCGGCACAGCCCGGTCCAGCTGGTTATGCCGAGGATCACGCAGAGGAACAGCAGACGGATGTCAGCGCGAGCCGCGACGGTGTCGAACAGCTCCTGATTGCTGTCCATGTAGACTTGCAGAATCAGCACCGCCGCCGCGATCAGCAACACGCCGGGAATCGAGCTGAGGGTGGTGTAGGTATACTGGATCACGTCGTCTACCCAGCCGCGGAAATAGCCCGCCATGATGCCGAGCAGCAGGGCGAAGGGCAGCATCACCAGCGTGGTGAGCGTACCGATCATCAGGCCGGTGCGGATGCTTTTCAGCGCCAGGTAGAATACGTCCTGGCCGACCTTGTCGGTGCCGAAAATGTGGTACTTGGCGGAAAACACCGTAGCCAGGCAGACGAACAAAATCAGCAGCCCGATGGTGGCCAGAAAGGTGCGCCAGGGAATTTCGTCGCGCCCCTGGCGAATCATCATCCAGGCCGCGCCGGGCGAGATGCCGCGACGCCGCGCCAGCCACAGCGCCAGCACAACCGCCAGCCCCCCGCTCAGGGCGAGCGCGTAAACGCCTCCCTGCAATGCCGTAACGGCAACATCTCCCAACTGTTCCCGCGCCGGTTCGCGCAAATGCGCCCCGCCGAACTTCAGGCGCGGGTAGTCGCGCACCTGCTTTCCTCCGGGCAGCTCAATGGTTTCCTTGGTATAGAGTTGCGCGGCGAAAGGCGCGGAATAGGTTTTTTCCACCTGCTTCCTGAGCGGGCCGGCCATCAGATCGAACACGCTCAACACCTCGGGCGAATAATGCGTCTCTGCGCCGTTGCCCTGCTTCTCCAGCGGCAGGCGGAAATGCAGCGAATCGAGCACGCCGACGGCGACGAACGCCAGCAGCACCACGGCGGAAGCCACCCCACTCCGGCTGCGCAGCAAGCGTCGCCAGGGCTGGAGCAAATGCTCGCGCTGCCGAACCCGCCAGGCGTAAAACGCCACCCCGGCCAGCAGCAGCCAGAGCAGCATGTCGGTCCACAGGAGAACGGGCTTAAAAAGCATGTTCTAACACCAGTTTAAATTCAAAAGCGCTCAACGCAAAGGACGCAAAGGTACGCGAGGTAAAGCATGTTTTTCCTTTGCGACCCTTCGCGTCCTTTGCGGTGAAATAATTCAAACTCATTCCAGCCGTATCCTCGGATCAACCAGCGTATAGGAAATATCCGTCAGGATCAGGCCGACGATGTACAGCACCGAACCGAGAAACACCATGGCGCGGACGATGGCGAAATCCTGGGCGTTGATGGCGTCGATGGTATAGCTGCCGAGGCCGGGAATACCAAAGAAGGATTCCGAAATCAGGCTACCCATGAACAAGAGCGGGATCACCACTACCGCGCCGGTGAGAATGGGGATCATGGCATTCTTCAGCACGTGGCCGAACAACACGGAAAGCTCCGACAACCCCTTGGCACGCGCAGTTCGAACGTAATCCCGGGAGGTTTCCTCGAGGAAGATGGTGCGATACCAGCGCGCCCCCGATCCGATGCCACCGATGACCCCGATCACCACCGGCAGAATGATGAACTTGAGTGCATTGCTGCCTGCGTCAAAGCCGGAAATCGGCGTCAGGTGCAGCAGCTTGCTCACCAAATACTGCCCACCGATGATGTAGAACAGACCGGAAATCGACATCATCGCCACGCATAGAACCACTCCGGACAAGTCGATGTAAGTGGCGCGGAAGAACGCCATCAGCATGGCGAAGGTGATATTGATTGCCAACCCGACAATGAATACCGGCAGCGCGATCGCCAGGCTCGGCCACATCCGCGTTTTGATGTCGTGGGCGATGTCGCGCCCCTCGTCGGAACGGCCGAAATCGAAGGCGAACATGCCGACGGATTTCTCGAAGAAAATGGTATCGCTGGCCTGCTTCGCACCCTGCGCTGCGCTGTTCCACATCAGCGGTTTGTCATAGCCGCGCTCGTGTTTCCACTTCGCGATTGCCTCCGGCGTGACGTGTTTCACGCCCAGGTGGATACGCGCCATGTTGTCCGGCGTGTTGACCACGAAGAACAGGGCAAAGGTGAGCAGGTTCACCCCGATCAGGATGGGGATGGCATAGAGAATGCGGCGGATGATGTAGTTAATCATCGCACCCCAGCGCCAAATCGGCACACCCGTCTCCTTCCCCCTTCAAGGGGGAAGGCTGGGATGGGGGTTCGGTGCCAACCTTCCCCAATGCATTCCAAATTACCTGTTTCACGCTTTCAATATCTTTCAGCACGTCATTATTCCAAAATCGCAACACCCGTAACTCCTGTTGCTCCAACCATTCAGTCCTGCCCTGATCCCGCTCAGCGTTTTCTGCATGTTGCCCTCCATCCACTTCAACAACCAGAGCAGCTTCCAGGCAAACAAAATCCAGAATATACCGCCCCAACGGATGCTGGCGACGGAATTTGCAGCCGCCCATTTGTCGCATCCGCAAGTGGCGCCAAAGAAGTTGCTCCGCATCTGTCAATTCCCGGCGCAGGCTGCGGGAATTTTTCTTGGCTGCCTGATTTATTCTGGTCATTCCACCTCCGCACCCCCATCCCAGCCTTCCCCCTAAAAAGGGGAAGGAGCCGTCAGTCATGGGTCTGACCCGGGCTAGCCGCCTGCCTTTCCTTGCGCCGATAGGCCGCCACGGCCGGCACCAGCCCGGCCACCAGCACGGCGGCCAGCAGGCCCAGTGGCCACAGCATCGGCTCATTCCACTCACGCTGTTTTCGGGCGCGCAAGCCGGCATCGATGCGGGTGTATTTCAGGCTGTTATTGGCCATCAGGTTGGGCTTGATGTTCCGATACCAGGCGTGAAACAGGCTGTACTGCTTGGGATGGAAACCCCAGATCCAGGGTGCATCGTGGCGCGCGATCGCGAGCATTTCGTCGATGATAATCTGGCGCTCCGGACCGTTGTCCATGTTCTTCATGCGCTCGAACAAACGGTTGAATTCCGGGTTGTCGTAGTTGGCCGAGTTCTCCCCTTCACCCTTCACCCGCGCATTCGGCCCATACAGCAGAAACAGGAAATTCTCCGGGTCGGGGTAGTCGGCATTCCAGCCCCAGTGGAAAATCTGCGCGTTGCCCTTGCGGATCTTGTCCTGGAAACGGTTGTAGTCGGTGTTGCGCACCACCAGTTGCAGGTCGACCGCCTGGAACTGCTTGCGAATCCAGTCGAGCCGCGCCTTGTCGTCCGGCCCGGTGGCGGTGATATCGAGATACAGCATCAGCGGCTTGCCGGTCTTCTCGTCGCGCCCGCCCGGGTAGCCGGCCTCGGCCAGCAGCTTTTTGGCGTGTTCGTTGGACTTGCGCTTAATCTTGCCGGCTACCCAGTCGTAGATAGAGGGATTGATGCCCTGCTCACCCTCACGCGCGCCAAAAATCCCTGGCGGCAGGGGGCCCTGCGCGGGAATGCCGCGACCATTGGCGAAGATCGAGATAAATTCCTCGTAGTCGATGGCGAGGGAAACCGCCTGCCTGAGCTTCCTGGCCCGTTCCGAATATCCGCCCACCACCGGGTCGAGCATATTGAAACCGTAATAATAGTTGGTCGCGGTTACCGTGGTCTGCAGGCGGATGCCCTTCTCCTTCATCATCTCGGTCACGTCCGCCTCTCCCTGGGTGGCGACGCGCACCGCCTGGTCGAAGCTGTCGGAGCTGATGCCGGAGGCATCGTAATAACCCTGCAAAAACTTGTTCCAGTAAGGAATGCTTTCCTTTTCCAGGCTGAACACCGCCTTGTCGATGAACGGCAACGGCTTGCCGGCGTCATTCAGCAGCCCGGCTGCGGCGTCATTCGGCTCGCCTTCGGCCGGATAAGTCTCGCCGTGGAAATTCGGGTTGCGCTCCAGCACCATGCGCCGGTTCGGATCGTTCACCGTCAGCATGTAGGGTCCGGTACCGACCGGGTACCAGTCCAGGGTGAGGTTCTTCTCGGCCATGCCGGGCTGCCCGTAGAAACGGTCTGCCTCGGGCGGCACCGGAGCGAAGAACGGCATCGCCAGCCAGTAAAGGAATTGCGGATATTTACCCTTGAGCTTCACCCGATAGGTATGACGATCCACCACCTCCACCCCGGCCAAGGGATAGCGCGTCAGATCCAAACTAGCGCCCGGCGGCAAGGTCTTCTGCACACTATCCAGGACTTTTGCATATTCCTTCAGGCCGACGATGTATTCGCCCATCATGCCGAAAATCGGCGAATTCAGCCTGGGATGGGCCAGCC
>JAUYSN010000036.1 GCA_030696235.1 Sulfuricella sp.
GCCGGAATTGGCCATGGCGAACAGCACGAAGAAGGCGGCGAAGATCGGCATCCTGTTCGCCACGCCGCCGTAGTCGGCGATCATGCGGCTGTGCATGCGGTCGTAGAGTACGCCGACGCAGAGGAACATCGCTGCGGAGATGAAGCCGTGGGAAATCATCTGCACCAGCGCACCCTCGATGCCGTAGGCGTTGAAGATGAAGAAACCCAGGGTCACGAAGCCCATGTGCGAAATCGAGGAATAGGCGATCAGCTTCTTCATGTCCGTTTGCACCAGCGCCACCAGCCCGATGTAGACCACGGCGATCAGCGACAGGGTGATCATGAAGCCGGACAGGGCATGGCTCGCATCCGGCACGATCGGCAGGGAGAGGCGCAGGAAGCCGTAGGCACCCATCTTCAGCATGATCGCCGCCAGCACCACCGAGCCGCCGGTCGGCGCCTCGACGTGGGCATCAGGCAACCAAGTGTGCACCGGCCACATCGGCACCTTGACCGCGAACGCCATGAAAAAAGCGAAGAAGATCAAAATCTGCTCGGTCAGGGTCAGCGGCAGGCGGTGGAAATCCAGGATCTCGAAGGTGCCGCCCTTGGTGTACAGGTAGATGAACGCCACCAGCATCAGCAGCGAGCCAAGCAGGGTGTAGAGGAAGAACTTGACCGCCGCGTAAACCCGGTTCGGTCCGCCCCAGATGCCGATGATCAGGAACATCGGAATCAGCATCGCCTCCCAGAACACGTAGAACAGCACTGCATCAAGCGCGGCGAAAACGCCATTCATCAGGCCGGACATGAAGAGGAAGGCCGCCATGTACTGCGCCACGCGCTTTTCGATCACTTTCCAGCCGGCGATCACCACCAGCACGGTGGTGAAGCTGGTGAGCAAGATGAACAGCACGGAGATGCCGTCCACGCCGAGGTGGTAGGTGACACTGAAGGTCTCGATCCAGGGGCTGATTTCGACGAACTGCATGCCCGCCTGCAGGGTGTCGAACTGGGTGTACAGCGGCAGGCTCAGCGCGAAGCCGGCAATTGCGCCGATCAGCGCCAGAACACGGGCAAGCCCGGCGTTACGGTCGCTGCCGGTGGCGAGCACGGCAACGCCGGCCGCGATCGGCACCCAGACAACCAGACTCAACAATGACAGGCCAGCAAACATGCTTGTTCTTATCCCTTCACAAACAGCGTCATCAACACGAACACGCCGATGATCATGGCGAAAGCGTAGTGGTAAATGTAGCCCGACTGGAGATGGCGGATCAGCGAGGAAAACCAGCCGATCAAGCGCGCCGTGCCGTTGACGAAGAAGCCGTCGATCACTGCGACATCGCCGCCTCTCCACAGACTGCGCCCGATCAGCCTCGCGCCGCCGGCGAAGAACCAGTCATTG
>JAUYSN010000048.1 GCA_030696235.1 Sulfuricella sp.
GATGGCGTTGAGTTGTTCGGCTTCCATGATTCGTTGCTCTAAATGGGATCAAAGCGGGGAATTATACATGGTGAGGCGGGTGATGGGTGAGGGGTGAGGGGTGAGGGGTGAGGGGTGAGGGGTGAGGGGTGAGGGGTGAGGGGTGAGGGGTGAGGGGTGAGGGGTGAGGGGGGCGGTTAGGGGTGGAAACGTTTTGAAGCGGACATTCAGCGTTTGAAGTCAATTCCCACATGGCATAGAGGGAACTATACATTGTAGGGCAGTGCAATAAATATGGAAGCAAGCCTCTGTTTCACTATGGTTTTAGGTGCTCCCGATCCGGTAGACCGATTTTTAATCTGAACTATACTTCAGGCTCAGGGGGGCGCAGACATCAAGGGGCGGGCGGTTTGATGCCGCCGCGCTGATTTGGACAACCTGTTTCGATTGCCGGAGGTGCAGCCATGGCTAACCCATTTGTACACATTGAACTGCAAACCAAGGACCTTGCCAGGTCCAAGGACTTTTATTCCAAACTGTTTGACTGGAAGCTGATCGACGAGCCGATGCCGGATGGCGGCACCTATACCATGATCAACGTGGGCGAGGGCACCGGCGGGGGGATGTTTGCGAACCCTGATCCGGCGGTGCCGCCTGGCTGGCTGGCCTATGTGGGCGTGGACGATATCGAGTCTTCCACCAACAAGGCGCGCGAGCTGGGTGCCGCGGTGGTGCGGGAGGTCACGGAGGTGGGCGGGTACGGCTGGTTCAGCGTGATTGTAGACCCCGCGGGCGCGGCCATTGCGCTGTGGAAGCCCCGGCAGGCTGAGGCGAACCTCGCGTAAGCCCTAATGTAGGGTGCCAATAAGCGAAGCGCATTGCACCTCAAAACTCAAGGCTTAACGTGATCGAGCTGAAGACGTGCGCGTTTTTCTGGGCAGCGAATTCCTTGCTGCGGACGTAGCGCGCGTAGGTGATTTTCCCGCCTTGCCATTGCCAGGCGACGCCGCTGGCGAGGTCGCCCACGAAGCGCTTTTTATCGACGCTGTGGCTGTCGGAGAAGGTGTTGCCGTCGAGAAAAATATCATGGGCGACGGCGCGGGCATCGGCCGAGATGAAGGCGTGCAGCCCGCCATCCGAAAAACGGCGGGTGACAGGGCCTTCAAGCGGGGCGTTGCTGTCGCCGGCGGGGCGTATCGGCGAGGTGCCGAAGTCGTTCGGGATGCGGCTGCCGGCACGCAGTTCCAGGCCGGCGTTGAGATAGGTTCGGATGTTGCCGAGGCTGGCGCCGTAATGGGTGATGGCGTCGAACTGCAGGCCCGGCCTGCTTTCTTTCCAGACCTTGTTCTTGCGTTCGGCGACGAGCTGGAAGCCGAGTTCGTTGCCGATCTGGTTGCTCCAGCCGTTGAAGCTGGGGATGCCGCGCCGGTCGTGGACGAAATCCTGGCTCTGCCGCGCCAGCGAAGCAGGGCCGACCACGCCGAGGTTGACCTCGACCGTGTCCATTTGCCGTGCATCGCGGGCGTTGTAGCCGAGCCCCAGGTAGAGCCAGCCGGCATAGGGGCGGTCGCCGGGGATCAGGTCGGTGCGGCTGCGGTCGCGCGGGGTGAACATCGACTGCCCGGCCGTGACCACCATGTTGCGCGAAGTGTATTTGCCCGGATGCAGGTTTTCGAGAAGCCGGTTCAGCTGCCTTACCCAGTGCGGCAGGCAGGGGTCGTGGGTGTAATCCTTGAGGTTGGCCGAGACCCAGGAAAACTTCACGCCGTTGGTGTAATCGCTGTCGGTGCCGTTGAACAGGTCGTTTTCGAAGTAGAAGTTGTAGAGCTCGGGATGCTGGGCGAGCGCCGTGATGCCGGGCGGGTCCTCCTCGCACAGGCTGGGCTCGCCGGCCCCGGCCAGCACCGGGCATGGCGCCAGTGCCAGAAGAACGACCGGAAAGCAGGCCTGTAGTCTGGAAAACCACGAAATGGGTGCCATGGGTTGCCCTGAAGTCCTTGCGTTCTGCAGTATGGGTCGGGAGAGCCTGTTGCAGGCCGGGCAATCGTCGTCGAGGTGTTGATGAGAAATGTCCGTTCGCCGCTTACCCTTCACCGGCCTCTTCCCAATACTCGATCATCAATTGCAGGCTTTGCGAGCCGTTGTATTCGTTCACGTCCAGTCGGTAAACAGCGTTGATCCAGTCTGGCAGCGGCTCATTGTGAAAAAACAGGATGCCGTCGAAAATCTGGCCAGTCTTGCCGAGCTTGAGCCGCAAGTGTTTTTCTCCTACCACGCGCTGGCTTTTAACGGCAAACCTTTCCTGGAAGGCCGGTTGCGGGAAGCCCTGTCCCCATATCTGTCCCGTCAGAGCCTTGGCCAGATTCAGATTCATGGCAGGGGTTTCCAGGCTGCCGTCGCTTTCGATGATGCGTTCCAGGTCAGCCGGGGTGAGCAGGGACTGGGCGATTTCTTCGAAGGTGGCGGTAAATTCCTCGAAATGACATTCCTGGATGGTCAACCCGGCGGCGAAGGCGTGGCCGCCGAATTTTTGCAGCAGATGGGGTTTCCGCTTGGCGACCAGGTCGAGCGCGTCGCGCAGGTGCAGGCCGCGGATCGAGCGCCCGGAGCCCTTCAGCTCGCCGTTGTTGCTGCGGGCGAAGGCGATCACCGGGCGGTGGTATTTGTCCTTGAGCCGCGAGGCGAGGATGCCGATCACGCCCTGGTGCCAGTCCGGGTCGTAGAGGCTGAGTGAGTGGTTTTCACTCACCTCGACCTGCTCCAGCGCGGCCAGCGCCTGTTCCTGCATGTCCGCCTCGATTTCGCGCCGTTCGCGGTTGAGGGTGTCAAGCTGTTGCGCCATGGCAAACGCCTGTTCCTCGTTGTCGGCGAGCAGGCATTCGATGCCCAGCGCCATGTCATCCAGGCGCCCGGCGGCATTCAGGCGGGGGCCGACGACGAAGCCGAGGTCGTAAGTCGAAGCTTTCTCGGGTTTTCTGCTTGCTACTTTCAGCAGTGCATTGATGCCGGGGCAGGCTCGCCCGGCACAGATACGCTTGAGTCCCTGGTGCACCAGGATGCGGTTGTTGTCGTCCAGCTTCACCACGTCGGCCACCGTGCCCAGCGCTACCAGATCGAGCAGCCTGGCCAAGTTGGGTTCGGGCTTGGTGGTGTAGGTTCCCCGGTTCCGCAACTCTGCACGTAGCGCCAGCATGACGTAGAAGATGACCCCCACGCCGGCCAGATTCTTGCTGGGAAAGCCGCAGCCAAGCTGGTTCGGGTTGACAATGCAGGCGGCATCCGGCAGTTCGTCGCCGGGCAGGTGATGGTCGGTGACCAGTACTTCCATGCCAAGCTTCCTGGCTTCCTCGACACCCGCTACGCTGCTGATACCGTTGTCGACGGTGATCAGGATGTCGGGTTTTCCCCTTTTTTCCGCCTTGCCCCTCACCTCAATCCTCTCCCCAGAGGGGCGAGGAGGCAAACGTACTTCCCCGCTTGGCGGGGAAGTTATGGATTGATTTGCTGCAAGCTGAACGATCTCCGGCGTCAGCCCGTAGCCGTATTCGAAGCGGTTGGGAACGAGGTAGTCCACGGTTGCGCCGAACTCGCGCAGTGCACGCATTGCCACGGTGCATGCCGTGGCGCCATCGGAGTCGTAATCGGCGATGATCAGCAGGCGCTTGCCGGCCTCTATCGCATCCGCCAGCAGGCGCGCCATTTCCATGGCTCCCTTCATCTCCGCGAAAGGAAGCAGGGCGCCTAACTCGTGCTCGATTTGCCGCGTTTCACGGATGCCCCGCGCGGCGTAGATGCGGGCGAGAACCGGGTGCAGGCCGCTGGCGGCCAGCCGTTGGGTGTCGGCTTGGGAGTAGGGGCGGGGAACGATGTTGGGCATGCCTGATTATAACCTGATGGCGAAGTCGCAGCCCTGTTTAGTCAAGCACAATAAATCCTGTATCATTATGCTTTCATGAATTTGAAACTGCTTGCTTATGAAAACCACTTTTCTTGATTTTGAACAGCCGATCGCAGAACTTGAGGCCAGGATCGAGGAGCTCCGCTTCGTGCAGGATGACTCCGCCGTGGATATCTCCGAGGAAATCGGGCGGCTACAGAAGAAGAATCAGGCGCTGACCAAGGATCTTTACGCCAAGCTTTCGGCCTGGCAGGTTTCGCAGGTTTCCCGGCACCCGCAGCGGCCGTATACGCTCGACTACATTCAAAATATTTTCACCGATTTCGAGGAGCTGCACGGCGACCGTGCCTTCTCCGACGATCCGGCCATCGTGGGCGGCCTGGCGCGCTTCAATGGTCAGCCGGTGATGGTGATCGGCCAGCAGAAGGGTCGGGATACCAAGGAGAAAATCTACCGCAATTTCGGCATGCCGCGCCCCGAGGGCTACCGCAAGGCCATGCGTTTGATGCGCCAGGCGGAGAAGTTCGGCCTGCCGATCATGACTTTCATCGATACGCCGGGCGCTTATCCCGGCATCGGCGCGGAGGAGCGCGGCCAGTCCGAGGCGATTGCGCGCAACCTGTATTTGATGGCCGAACTGCGCACACCGATCGTCTGCACCATCATCGGCGAAGGCGGTTCGGGCGGTGCGCTGGCCATCGGCGTCGGCGACGTCATGCTGATGCTGCAATATTCGAGCTATTCCGTGATTTCGCCGGAAGGCTGCGCCTCGATTCTGTGGAAGAGCGCGAGCAAGGCGCCGGAAGCCGCAGAAACGCTGGGGATAACCGCTACCCGGTTGAAAACCCTGGGCCTGGTGGACAAGATCGTGAGCGAGCCGCTGGGCGGCGCTCACCGCGATCCGGACGTGGTCATGCAAAACCTGAAAAAAGCGCTGCAGGAAAGCCTGCGCCGG
>JAUYSN010000054.1 GCA_030696235.1 Sulfuricella sp.
ATATCCGCCAGGACGCATACAGCAAAGCGCCGCTGGTGTTTCAGGCGGAGAGTGATGTTGCGACGGAACTGGATGAGAACGGCTCGACCGGCTGGCAGAAAGAGCGTCACCGCGACGGCCAGATCGGCTTCATCCTGGCCAGTCAGGTTTGGGGCGCATGAAGATCGCCGTGCTGGGTGCCGGCGCGTGGGGAACGGCACTTGCCGTCAGCCTCGCGGCACGCCATGAGGTGCATCTGTGGACGCGCAATCCGGCTCAGTGTGCCGAGATGGCTGAAGAGCGCGTCAATCGGCGTTATCTGCCCGGATTTCCCTTCCCCGATGCCCTGCGGATCGAACTGAAACTGGCGCAGGCGCTCGACCCGGCCGATCTGGCCTTGGCGGTGGTGCCCACCGCGGGCTTCCGGCAGGTGGTGAGGCAGATGGCCGAACTGGGCGCGAGGATGCCGCTGGTCTGGGCATGCAAGGGCTTCGAGGCGGGAACGGCCAAGTTGCCGCACCAGGTGGTGGCGGAGGAGTTGGGCGGCAAGGCGCGATGCGGTGTGCTGTCCGGACCGAGCTTTGCCCAGGAAGTGGCCAAGGGGTTGCCAACGGCGCTTACCCTGGCATCCCGCGACGAGCCCTTTGCCCACGCCATGGCACTGGAGTTGCACAGTCCCAGACTGCGGGTTTATTCCAGCCCGGATGTGGTCGGGGTCGAAGTCGGCGGCGCAGTCAAGAACGTCATGGCGATCGCGGCAGGCATTTCAGATGGCATGGGTTACGGCTACAATGCGCGCGCCGCCCTGATTACCCGCGGGCTGGCGGAAATCGGCCGGCTCGGTGTGGCCATGGGCGGCCGACCGGAAACTTTCATGGGGCTGACCGGTGCGGGAGACCTGATCCTGACCTGCACCGGCGACCTGTCGCGCAACCGTACCGTGGGCCTGCGGCTGGCCAGGGGCGAGAAGCTTGATGCCATCCTCGGCGACCTCGGCCATATCGCCGAAGGGGTCAATAGTGCGGCCGAGGTACTGCGCCTTGCTCAGAATATGGATGTGGAGATGCCGATTACCCGCGCAGTGTTTCAGGTGCTTTTCGAGGGCCTGCCTCCCGGCAAGGCGGTGGAAGGGTTGCTCAACCGCGAACCCAAGGCGGAGTGAAAGCAGGCTGGGGTGTAGGGCGGAAAAGCGCAGCGCCTTCCGCCGTATGACATATCCCCGGATTGCGCCAACCCTCACCCAAACCCTCTCCCATAGGGAGAGGGGTCAATCGCCCTCTCCCCCGCTGGGGGAGAGTTGGAGAGAGGGCTGCTTATCCAGGCTTCCCCCATCCCCCATCACACCCCGCCTTCAAACCCGATCTGCCGCCAGGCTTCAAACACCACCACCGCGACCGCGTTTGAAAGATTCAGGCTGCGGCTTTCCGCCCGCATCGGCAGGCGGATGCGCCGGTTTTCATCGAACTGTGCTAAAACCTCTACTGGTAGTCCCCGCGTTTCCGGGCCGAATACGAATACATCATCGCGCTGAAAGGCGACCTCGCTGTATCTCGTGCTCCCCTTCGTGGTCAGCGAAAACATTCGCCTCCCGCTGAACTGTCCCAGACACTCTTCCCAATTCTCATGAGTTTTGATTGTGGCGTACTCATGGTAGTCCAGTCCGGCGCGCTGTAGCTGTTTGTCGTCCAGCGAAAACCCGAGCGGCTTGACCAGATGCAGCCGGCAGCCGGTGTTGGCGCTGAGGCGAATGATGTTGCCGGTGTTGGGCGGGATTTCAGGCTGGTAGAGGATGATGTCAAACATGGGTTCTCGTCGGCAGGATAAATTATTCAGGCAGGGTGCGCGCCACCACCCAGGCGCTCACTTCGGCGGCGCCGCGCTCTTTCAATATCCGGCT
>JAUYSN010000059.1 GCA_030696235.1 Sulfuricella sp.
AATTATCGGCAGTGCTGTTGGCGGTGCGGCGGGTGTCGCGGTGGCAACGTCTGATCGCAGACGTGAAACCGTGAGGGTGAGGAAGGAAGTCGTATACATCGATGACCATGATCATCGCGACAATGGCCGGCATCTCGGCCACTACAAGGATAAACACAAACACGGTCGCCACGACGATTAATTCCATTTACCTATCCAGAAAGCACTAACCGCAAAGGACGCAAAGGTTCGCAAAGGAAAACCAAACTCTCAGACATGCCAGCCTGATTGCTTTTCCTTTGCGTCCCTCGCGTCCTTTGCGGTGAAAGGTTTTTGTCAGGCTTTGTCGCCGTGAAGGGCGAAGCCGGCGAAGTTGGTGACCGTGTCCGCGTCGAGCGGCGAGCTTGCGGCAACCATGGGTTCCGTTGCGTCACGCCTGTCGTTGTTGATCAGCCAGGACAGGTTGGTGCGGGAGTCGGCGTTGGCAAGCGCCTCGTCGAGGCTGATTTTGCCTTCCTGGTAGAGGGCGAACAGCGCCTGTTCGAAAGTTTGCGAGCCGGGCGTGAGGCTTTGCTCCATCGCCTCCTTGATTTTGTCCGTTTCCCCGCTCTTGATCAGCTCGGCGACATAGGCCGAGTTCACCAGAATCTCCATCGCCGGCACCCGCTTGCCGTTTACCCCTCGCACCAGCCGCTGGGAAATCACCGCTTTCAGGCTGATCGAGAGATCGTGCAGCAGGTGGTTGCGCGCCTCGTGGGGGAACAAGTTGATGATGCGGTTCAGGGCGTGGTAGCTGTTGTTGGCGTGCAGAGTGGACAGCATCAGGTGCCCGGTTTCGGCGTAGATCATCGCCTGCTGCATGGTGTTGCGGTCGCGGATTTCACCGATCATCAGCACGTCTGGCGCCTCGCGCACTGCGTTGTGCAGGGCCGTGGCGTAGGAATGGGTGTCGAGTCCCACCTCGCGCTGGTTGACGATGGATTTCTTGTAGCCATGCAGGTACTCGATGGGGTCCTCGATCAGCAGGATGTGCCCGCTCTTGTGTGCGTTGCGGTAATCGATCATCGACGCCAGGGTGGTGGTTTTGCCCGAGCCAGTCTGGCCCACCACCAGGATCAGGCCGCGCTTTTCCATCATCAGCTCTTTCAGGATCGGCGGCAGGCCGAGCGATTCGATCGAGGGAATCTGGTTGCGGACGTAGCGCGCCACCAGGGCGACTTCGCCGCGCTGGCGGAAGACATTGATGCGGAACTTGCCGGTGTTTTCCACCAGGAAGCCGAAGTTCATCTCGTGCTCGGCTTCGAACGCCTTGATTTCCTCCTGGGACATCAGTGAATAGGCGATTTTCTTGACTGTTTCCGCATCCAGGGCCTGGCTGTTGAGGGGCAGGGTTTCGCCCTCGATCTTCATCAGCACCGGCGCCCCGGCGGAAATGTACATGTCGGAGGCCTGCTTGCCCGCCATGAATTTGAAAAGCTGCGTCAGATCCATTATTGACCCGTCTTCTTCCAGCCGGAAATATCGAGGGCGGTTTCGAATGCCGGCTTCTCGTGTATGAATTGCGCCAAGGCGAAGGCGGCGGTGGGCTGCATGTGGACGCAGACCATTTTGACGTTGATGGCCTGGATGGTGCGCGCCAAGGCATCGAGCCAGGCATAGTAAACCGGGTCGATCAACGCCTGCTCGGAGAGGTCGTAATACAGGCGCGATGCCCGATCCTGCTGCAGGCGCGAGGCGATGCCTTCGAGGAGCCGGTCCTGATCGCGGATGTTCAGGCTACGCGACGGTTCCAGCAGGAAGCCGCCGTTGCCGATCCGGGTCAGGTGCAGACCAGGGATGGACATGCTGAGAGGTTCTTAGGCAGCTTTGTGGCTGACCTGGATGCCCATGCGGCGGAATGCTTCCTTCAGCCCGTCGGACAGGCTGGCGCGGGTGGTGACGTTGCTCAAATCGATGTTCAGGCTGATCAGTGCGCGTGCGATTTCCGGGCGGATGCCGGTGATGATCGCATCGGAGCCCATCAGCTGGACTGCCCGCACCATCTGGATGAGGTGGTGGGAAACCTGCGAGTCGATGTTCTTCACCCCGGTCAGGTCTATCACCACGGCATTGGCGTGATCCTTGGCGATGCGGTTGAGCAGCGCCTCCATCACCAGCATGGTGCGGCTGGAATCGAGGGTGCCGATGATCGGCAGGGTGAGCACGCCGTCCCAGATTTCGGTGATCGGGGTGGCGGTCTCGCGCAGTTCCGCTTCCTGGGCGTTGACGGTGCGTTCCTTTTCATCGAGATAGGCCTGGAATACCGCCAGGATCAGCTCGTTGAAGAGGCCGGAGAGGAACAGCAGCATGGCGCGCGCGTCCTCGACCGTGTACTGCTTGTCGTTGTCCAGCGCCTCGATCAGGGTGCGCTGCATGAACTGGATGTAGCGCACCAGATCCTCAACCCGGCCGCCGCGCACCAGGATCTGCTTCGACAGGTTGTTGAAGTACATTTCCAGTGCATGGAACTGCGGGGAGGCGTCGTCGTGCGGATCCCTGGATTCGAGCAGGGCGACCAGGAGCTGGAGGAACTCGATGCAGAAATCGTTGATCTCGTCG
>JAUYSN010000083.1 GCA_030696235.1 Sulfuricella sp.
GGGCTGGTCAGCCTGGATCTGGGCGAAGGCGAGACCGAGTTTCTGCTCCTCGAATACGCCGGCGGCGACAAGCTTTACGTGCCGGTTTCCCATCTCTACCTGATCGGTCGCTACAGCGGCGCATCACCGGAATCCGCCCCGCTGCACAAGCTGGGCAGCGGCCAGTGGGAAAAAGCCAAGAAGAAGGCGCTCAAACAGGCGCGCGACACCGCGGCCGAACTGCTCAATCTCTACGCCCAGCGCGCCGCGCGCCAGGGCCACGTGTTCCAGATCAAGCCGCAGGATTACGAGGCGTTCTCCGCCAGTTTCGAGTTCGAGGAAACCCCGGATCAGGCCGCCGCGATCCAGGCCGTGATCGAGGACATGACCTCCGGCAAACCGATGGATCGGCTAGTCTGCGGCGACGTCGGCTTCGGCAAGACCGAAGTCGCACTGCGCGCCGCTTTTGTCGCCGTGGCCGACGGCAAGCAGGTGGCGATCCTAGTGCCCACCACCCTGCTCGCCGAACAGCACTTCCAGAACTTTTCCGACCGCTTTGCCGAGTTCCCGATCAAAATCGCCGAGCTGTCGCGCTTCCGCTCCGCCAAGGAGCAGACCGAAGCGCTCAAGGGCATGGCAGAGGGCAGGATCGACATCGTCATCGGCACCCACAAGCTGATCCAGAAGGACATCAAGTTCAAGAATCTGGGCTTGGTGATCGTCGACGAGGAGCACCGCTTCGGCGTACGCCAGAAGGAGCAACTGAAAGCCCTGCGCGCCGAGGTCGACGTGCTGACCCTGACCGCCACGCCCATCCCGCGCACCCTGTCGATGTCGCTGGAAGGCCTGCGCGATTTTTCCGTCATCGCCACCGCGCCGCAGCGGCGCCTGTCCATCAAGACCTTCGTCAGCCCCGACAGCGACGGCGTCATCCGCGAGGCGGTGCTGCGCGAGCTCAAGCGCGGCGGGCAAATCTATTTCCTCCACAACGAGGTTGAAACCATCCTCAACGTGCGGGAAAAACTCACCCAGCTCCTGCCCGAAGCGCGCATCGAAGTGGCCCACGGCCAACTGCGCGAGCGCGAGCTGGAACATGTGATGCGCGACTTCTACCAGCAGCGCTTCAACCTGCTGCTGTGCACAACGATCATCGAAACCGGTATCGACATTCCCACCGCCAACACCATCATCATCCACCGCGCCGACAAGTTCGGCCTCGCCCAGTTGCACCAGTTGCGCGGACGAGTCGGGCGCTCCCACCATCAGGCCTATGCTTATTTGCTCACGCCTCCCGGTGAGGAGGGCATCACGCCGCAGGCGAGAAAGCGCCTGGACGCGATCCAGTCTCTGGAAGACCTGGGCGCCGGCTTCTATCTTTCCATGCACGACCTGGAAATCCGCGGCGCAGGGGAAGTTCTCGGCGAATCGCAAAGCGGCGAAATGCAGGAGATCGGCTTCAACCTCTACGCCGACATGCTCAACCAGGCGGTAAAAGCGCTCAAGGCCGGCAAGGAACCGGACATCGCCCAGCCGCTAGCCATCACCACCGAAATCAACCTGCACAGCCCGGCATTGCTGCCCAACGACTATTGCGGCGACGTCAACGAGCGCCTGACCCTGTACAAGCGCCTGGCAAACTGCGCCACTCTGGACGAACTGGACCAGCTCCACGAAGAACTGATCGACCGCTTCGGCCTGCTGCCGTCGCAGGCCAGCGCATTGCTCGACACTCACCGCCTGCGCATCCTCGCCAAACCGCTCGGCATCGCCAAGATCGATGCGAGCAGCGGCG
>JAUYSN010000181.1 GCA_030696235.1 Sulfuricella sp.
CCTTTGCAGCCAGTTCAGGCGTGAACAGACGCTCGCCCTTGATGGGAGCGCGCTCGACGATGGTTTCAAAAGGGGTGCCTGCGCCGAAGTGCAGGCGTTCGACCAGTACCGTGGGCACCCGAACCCCATCGTTGAGTATGATCCCCATGAGTTCGGCGAGCGCAGCGGGCCGATCCCCGGAACTGCCGATGGCTGTGGCCAGCGATGGGACCAGTGAGTCGAACGGGTAGCCGAGCCGCTTCCAGCCACGATGAATTTCCAGGAAGGCCTCCACTTCGATCAGGCTGCGGATGCGGATGTCCTGAGCGTTCCGGTGCACGGTCCTGAGCAGCCATTCGTAGACGGCGATGCGTTCAGCGCCGCTGGCCTCGATCATATCCTTGTAGCGAGCCCCGGGGTGAGTGGCCAGGTAGCGCACCAGCCACAACTCCAGCGGATGGACGTGCGCAAGGTAACCCTGGTCGGCCAGCGAGTATTTTCCCGTGCCATAACCCTCGTACATGGCGCGGAGGGTGTGCCCGTCCGAACCATTGAATCCGGGCAGGCGGGATTCCATGAATTTGGCAAACTGGTCCAGGGTGGCCTGCGGATTAAGGTAGCGGTAGGCGGCCGCGAGCCGCCGCGGGGTGGGACGAATGCCGGAAAAGAAAATATCGTCAATCTCCCGTGCCGATTTGCCTTTGTATTTATGGTAGAAGCGGATCAGGAACTCCTTGCTTTCCTTGTCCGCAAAACGCTTGAGGTATTCCTGACGCTGCGGGTCGTCCATGTCCTTGAGGATATTCGCCCCCGGGGTCTGGAACATGGTGTAGCGCACGATATCCCGCATCAGGCGGATGTAAACCAGGTTGACGGAAAAACGGGTGGCTTCGCGCACGCTCATGATCCTGCCATCGTCCTCGTGCTTGAAGTTGCTGAAGACATGCACGCCGCCGCCGGTAAAGAACCGCTCGTGCGGGCTGGCCGAATACTTGCGCTCCATGGCTGCGTCCAGCATGGCCGCGAGGCTGTTGTCCCCGCCTTGCAGCAGATGGTCGATCGCCCAGCGGGTAAGATTGTCACCGGGCTCCACTTTCGCCTGCCGCAACTCTTTCGGCGGCAATGACGCATATTGGCCATGCAGCTTCTCGACGATTTCCAGGTAGGTCACCAGCGTTCTCAGTTTGGCGGTGGAACCCAGGTCGAGCTTGGTGCCCTGGTTGATGTCGAACGGCTGGTCGAAGTTGTCGGCCAGAATCCTGAGCTTGGCGCCCTGGGGCGTCAGTTCGTGGAGCGTGAAACTGTAAATGATCTTGCCCGGATCGGCCTCGCCCAGCAGATACTTGCCGTAGAGCCCCGCAGAGCGCGCCGGCTCCGGATTCCGGAGATCGCGCAGGATATCTGTTATCTTCTGTTGCAGCTCCCCGTCGAGCGTGCTTTGCACGGAGAGGTCCAGGCGGTCCAGTTCATACAGGCGGGGCAACCCCAGAAGGGAAGCCAGGTGTACGCGCACGGCACTGGCCGCCTTGCGGGACAGGAAATCCCCGGTTTCTTCCGGAACCGCAGCGGTAAGAAACTGGAGCGGCACCTTCAGGGCGGCGTCCCTGACCATGGGGGAGATCACGCCGGCCTGCGCCAGCACCCTCAGATGGCTGTTGGTCAGCTCCTCAAGAGCCTTTCGTTCTTTCGTCAGGTAAGCCGATGGCCGGCGCTGGGCGATCATCAGGCTCAACACGTGCTTGTAGACACTGGCGAATTCGCCGAGATCGGCTCCGCTCGGCGGCAAGGACCGCAACGTCCGGTTGACGTAACTGAAGTTCCACCCGTACCAGGCCCACAGCCCATCGCCGAGGCCGTTCACTTCCCCGAATCCGGCCACCGCGGCGAGCGGAACCGTATTAAGGTAGTTCACCACGATACGCTGGCGCGCTGGCAGCGTGACCTCCCCGTCCAGATAGGCGCGCACGGAAGCGGATGCGATCTGCTGCAGCTTGTCGCCGGCAGTGAGGGTCAAGCCATTGGGGGAGTGTCGGTACTTCTCGATTTGCGTGGCCAGCGTGCTGCCTCCCGGCACGTCATGTTCCGGGCGGAAGAGCTGGATCGTCTTGTCCTGCACGGCTTTCCCGAGCCGGGTCCACTCCACGGCCGGGTTCTTCCTGGCATGGCGGGGATCCAGCAGATCGCGGTTTTCGATGTAGAGCAGACTATTTGAAACGATCGGCGGAACCGCCGCGAAATTCTCGTAGACTCGACCCGGAGAAAGCGCCTTGAAAAATGGCCGTCCGCTGGAATCCGTGACCAGCAGGCCGGCCTGTGACTTCTCCCGGTAGGGGACGAACAAGCCCAGGTCGATCAGCTCCTGCATGCGCGGCGACAGCCGTGCCTGTGCGCTTACCTGGAAACCCTGGTCCGCAAGACGCGGAATCATGGCCGGCAAGCGGCTGTACCCCAGGCGCTCGTCGTAAGGCCCGGCCTGGGAAATGGACAGACCCGGATTTGGCCCGCCCTTCATTGTCCAGCGAAGGTCCTTGGCAAGCCGTGCCAGGTAATCCGCCTGGAATGCCGAGGATTCGGTCTCCCTGAAAAAAAGGATGCCCAGTATGACGAGGGCGAGAACAGCAAGAACCAGGAATGCGAAGAAAATTCGCCTGAGCATGCGTTTGATGATGACGGATCCGCCGGGATGGTTTTGTTCCACGAGTTATCTATTGAATGAGTGACATAATCCGGCTACAAATTGTACCTCATGCTTGATTTATAGCACCAGTCGCGAGAAAAGCCGAGCGTGAACGGCAGAAGCGTCCGCAG
Organism: Sulfuricella sp.; assembly: GCA_030696235.1. GTDB lineage: Bacteria > Pseudomonadota > Gammaproteobacteria > Burkholderiales > Sulfuricellaceae > Sulfuricella. The sequence goes on from JAUYSN010000181.1 coordinate 2,788, forward strand.
TAAAACAAAAGGGGGAAATGGACAGGGTGCGCAGAACGCACCCTGGATTGGCTTATTGCACTATGGAAACATCGGCTTTCCCGCTTTTCTTGTTGAGGGTATAACTGAAGCGGGGCGGATTCACAACGAAAGAGATCAGCAGGAACACGAAGGCCAGCGCAGCCCAGCCGAAGAGTCCCTGGAGAATGACAGCAGTCTGGCCGTCAGAATCCAGCGCAGCATAGTGCTGCCCCTGCAAACCGATAAACAACATGAGCCTGCCCGGATCGAACCCAAAGCTTCCAAACGCCAGCCAGAACGAGGCGGCCACAGGACAAAGAAAAATTGCCACAAACATGCGCCACAGGTAATCGGATACGTCCTTCATGCCCCAGTTCTCCTTAAAGTATGTGAAACAACCGTTTTCTGTTTTCTTATCTTCGGTACCAACCCGAATTTATTTATATGCGGCAAATCGCTTATCCCGCAACTTAGACCACAATTTAGATAATACTTACAATTTAGAAGAATACCAACATCATTCCGGATGCACCGACTGGCGGGGGGTCGCATGCGCCGGACGCGGGCTGCATTACACTATTTCCCGATATCCAGGAAGGGCTTGGTGGAAAAATAGAGCAGGGCAGCAATGGCCGCCAAATAGACGACGAAGCGCAGCGGATTTTCCCTGATCACATCGCCTATCGTTCGATGCCTTCCCGTCCGTCCGAGTTGCGCATATTCCTCCCTGACCCGGTTCAGCCGCTCTTTCTGGTAACTGCCGATGAGCGCTTTGGCTTTCTCCAGTTGATTCTTGTCGTGCAGCCATATGCTGGGCACCGATATCCCCCAGTTTCCCGCGGGAGTCTCGTAGAAGTCGATCGCGTTGCCGCGCAATAATTCACGGACTTCTTCGGCCTCGTCATCGGGCACGTTATGCAGGGAGAACAATTTGACGGGCATGATCGTTCCTTTATTACGTCCGGGTTTAGGCCGGGTCAGCGCCACCCATCCAGCACGGCCTTGATCGCCTCATCCGATACCGGCGTCGGCAGTACCGCATCGATGCGCATGCGCTCGCGCACCCTGACCAGCGCAGACTCATCCTGCGGTTCGTAAAACACCAGTATCCGGGTTTCCTTGAGCGGCTGCGCCGCCGCAAGCAGCGATTCGAGATTGCTCAAACGATCGCGAAAGTCCGACTGGAAATAGAAATCCGCCACGATCACGTCAGGCTTCAGCTTGCGCACCAGCGAGACCGCCTTGCGCACCCGCCACTCGGGCGTCACCTCGAAACCGAGCTGCTTGTAGAGCTCGGGCAATCTGCCGTGGGAAATGAACTCGATCACGGCGAGGAGGGTTTTGGGGTGGGGAGTCATGGTTGGGTGGTTCTGTATTATCCTTGAAAAATCAGTTATCCACAGATGACCAAAAGTAGGCGCCTCTAGGCGACACAGATTTACACAGATATTTCAATACCTTGACTTCATTGCTTGACTCACCCTGACGGTGATGTGCGATTGACTGGCAACCACCTGATTCAGCGGGGTTTTATCTGTGTGAATCTGCGCCATCTGCGGATTATAGGATTATGGTTTTGTAGGGTGCGCCGTGCGCACCGAACGTTTGATTGCCGGGCCGGCACCTAACCATTTGTGCGCATCGCGCACTCACAAAGCATCCGGTGCATCACGCCACACTGGCTCAGTACTTCGCCTTGATCTTCAGCAGTTCTTCCTTGCTGATGTCGCCCTTCTTCTTCATGGTCCAGGCATCCTCGCCGATCCAAGCCTTGAACAGCGAGAGATTCTGCTGGCGCGCCTCCTCGGTCTTGCCCAACTTCTTGTACATATTGCCCGGCTTGCCGTCCTTGGTGTTCTTGCCATCGTCCAGGCGGCGCATCAGCGCGCCGGTATCCGGCCAGGCCACAAAGAAAAGCAGGTCCGCATAAGTATCCATGCGGGGTCCCTCGTCGGCTTCCTTGTGCTTTTCCTTGTTCTCTTCGAACTCGCCCAGGTAGGGCGAAGCGGATCCGTGGCATTCTGCGCAGCGTTTTTCCCATAACGGGCGAATATCCTTGCGATAGGTGACGTCTTCCGCCATGGCGGAAAAAGCCAATGTCAGACAGGCTAGAGTCAATACGGCTTGATTCATTTTTTTCTCCTTCTGGTTGATTGATTTTGTAGGGTGCGCCATGCGCACCGTTTGTTTAAGTGCCGGGGGCAGCCCGGCAATCTAAAGAACTGCGCGAAGCGCCCTCACAAAACATCCGACGCGTTTCGCTTCGCTAACACAGCCTACGCGCTGGGGTCACCTCGCCAACCGTTTTGCACGGTACGTGTTGCCATGAAAACGAGAACAACGCCAGCCACGGAGAGGTTGACGTTTATGCCCTCAAGGCGCGAAACGAACGCGGGATTTATGGCACACAGGATTAGCGCAAGCCCCGTTGGAATCGTAGCGGCGGCAAGAGCTCCGGTAAGAAGGTGCTCCAAGCGGGGATTGCCAGCGCCATCTGAGTGTTTAAACCATGAGACCAGGAAACAGCAGATAAAGAAGACAACGGACAGTTGATTGATGTAGGTGAAGAAAAAGTCGATCATTCTTTCTCTCTCCCCTCTTTATTCTTGGTCCATCTTCGCTGGGCAATCGCTATTACTCCGCCGGCAACACCTGCTATGACTGCGATAACCTCATTGGGGATGGACTCCTTAAGGGCGCCAAAAATCCAAATGCCAAGACTGCCCGCAAGAATTGCGCCTCCTGCCGCGCCAAGAAGTCGCTCTACAAAGCGACTGTTAGTTGGCCTTGATTGGTTGGTAGATGGCATATAGGGGCTTCTTTCGATCCCGTTTCAGACACATGTGGTCCAGTGCACAACGAAAAGTAACTAAAGTAAAGCAATTAAAGGGACTCGATTCCATTTGAATGGCCCACTAAGCCACCAACAACCCAACCCCACATGCTTCCGCTGCCCGCCTCAACGCCTGATCCTGCGTCGCCAGCGACACCCCCTCCCGCATGGAAAGTTCCAGATAAGCCGCATCATAGGCACTCAAGCGCTGTTCGTGGGCAAGCATCAGAATCCCGGAAAGCGCATGCTGCGATGTGGCCGCATCCACCCGGATCGGCAGCGCATCCAGCAAGGCGATAAACCGGCTGGTTCTGGCTTCGGTGCTGCGCCCTCTTCTTTCCCCGACCAGCAGCACATTGGCTACTTCCAGGGGCCAGATCGTGGGAACCAGCGCTTCGCTCGAAGCCAGACTTTGCAGAATTGCGGCGGTAAAGTCGTTGGCCTCGTCCTCGAAATACCAGGCCATCACGACCGAATTATCGAGAACGAAACGGCTCACCGCCGCCCCTCCTCGATCATTTCGCGGAGGGACATGCCGCCTGTGGTATGCCCTTTTGCGAAAGTTTTCAGCTCGTCGATGACCGCGTGAATGTCGGGCTTGACCACCGGGACAACCGGTACCAGCATCGCCACGGGAACCCCGTGCTTGGTGATGGTGACCCGCTCGCCTTGCTGGACGCGCTCAAGCAGGCTGGGCAAATGCGTTTTCGCCTCGTAGGCTCCCACTTCCATGATTTGCCTCCCAACTTCATTTAGACCAGATCAGACCAGTTTATGCCGATTGATTCATTCCATCAAGCTGCCGCAATGAATAAGTAGGATGCGGTGAGCCGCGCGAACCGCATCAGTCGCGAACGATGCGGTTCCTTCGTCACCGCATCCTA
>JAUYSN010000089.1 GCA_030696235.1 Sulfuricella sp.
ACGTTGCACCAGGTCATGAATGGTACCGACAGGGTGCCGCCGCCGATTCCCACCAGGCTGGATACCGCACCGATCACGCTGCCGGCGCCAAACATGCCCGCCTTGCCCGGCAATTCGCGGGAGGGTTTGGGCTTGATATTCATGATCATCTGGGTGGCGACGTAATACAGGAACACGACAAAAAATACCTTGAGAAAAAAGGTGGAAAGCTGCGCGGCAACCACCGTTCCGCCCAGCGTGCCGGCGATGATGCCCGGCGTGATGCCGCGCACCACTGCCCAGTTCACCGCGCCATGGGCATGGTGGGCGCGCAGGCTGGAAATCGAGGTAAACATGATGCTGGCGAGCGAAGTGCCGAGGGCGAGATGCATGACCTGTCCGGCCGGAAAATGTTGCGCCGCAAAGATGAACGCCAGCACCGGCACGATGACCAACCCGCCTCCCACGCCCAACAAGCCGGCGAGAAAGCCGGCGAAGACGCCGGTGGCGAGATAGAGCAGCCAGAATTCCACCGGGTCAAAGCAGACCGATGATGAACTCCCACTCGCGCGGGTCCACCGGCGTAATCGACAGCCGGTTGCCCTTCTGCAGGGTGCGCATCCGTTCCAGTTCCGGGTGGCTGCTCAGCTCTTTCAGGCTGACCAGCCGGGTCTTCTTCACCAGCTTGACGTCCACGTTGAACCAGCGCGGGGTCTCCGGCGTGGCCTTGGGGTCGAAGTATTTGTTCTTCGGGTCGAACTGGGTCTGATCCGGGTAGGCCAGCCGACTCACCTCGGCCAGCCCGGCGATACCCGGCTCGGCACAGTTGGAGTGATAAAAAAGAACGCGGTCGCCTACTTTCATCTGATCGCGCATGAAATTGCGCGCCTGATAGTTGCGCACGCCATACCACGCCACGCTCTGTTTGGGCATGGCGGCGAGGTCGTCAATGCTGCAATCGGAAGGTTCGGATTTCATCAGCCAGTAACGCATAATATTTCCAGCAAGGTCCGATAATTCGTTTTAATACATTGATTATTCAGGAAGTAATATAAACTCATGTCTAGCATAGTCCAACAAAATTCGACATAATCTTAGTCAAATTCACCCATTTTTTCACACACGAACAATATATGGCAAAGTTAACTTCACAAGGAGTGTGGGTCGAACTGTCAGCATATCAAGCAGGGCTTGAGGTCGTTTGCCGAGTTCAGGGCGGAAACCTTAATCGTGAAAAATTTCGCCCATTGGAAATCGCCGCCCGCTCGACCTCTGCGGCGGAGTCAATCCAGCCTTTGCCCTCCAGAAACAGCAGAAAGGCCCGCGTACTAATCTTGCGACAGTTGTCCGGCAGCAGGAAGCTGGCACGGGCGATCTTGTGGTCTTCGAACAGGAATACCCCGGTCGTGGTGGGGGCCGCGAGCGCCAGTTCGTTCATGGCTTCCTGTATGGCGATTTCACCGAGATTGGACTTGCGCTGCTTGGTTTCGCCCCCGGACTGCGCAGAGAGAAAGTGTTTGAAAGTGCGCGTGGTCAGGACAGGAATGGACCGGTCGGTTACCCATTGCCGGATCTTTTCGCTGGTGGGCGTGGCATTGCGTGTGACCTCGTGCAGCACCATGTCAACCACCTGGACCTGGACAGGCCAACCGGGCTTGAGCAGTAGGTCAAGCGCGTCGGCATAGGCCAGGGTGATCAGCGGCCCGGAATCGGGTAGCAGGACAACCAAAGTTTCCGGAGCTTTGGCCACGAATCTAGGCCGTTAGCGCGTTCAGCTCATCCACCATACGCTGAGTGGTCGCGGCGGGCAGACGAGGCATCGGCAGGTGGGCCTGGGCCATCAGCAGGAAAAGATCTTCCTCGCTATCAACACCAAGCGCCGTCATCGTGGCGCGGTCGTCGACACGGCCCAGCGAGAAGTCGAGCAGGGAACGATAATTCTGGTTTCCGACCGCTTCGGCGGCTTCAAAGGTTTCCACCAGGTAGCGCAGTTCGGCGTTAAACAGGGCGTTGACGGAGGTGTCTGTCTTGGCGGCGATGATTTTCGCCCTTTTCAACAACTCGCGATCTACCGCGCCCGTGAAATTGACTGTGGCCATGATAGGGATCCTTGTTGGGTTAAACGTGTGATTAAGTGTAACACATAATTATGTGTCGCACTCGCGATCGCTCGATTTCGACAAAAAACCCCTCAATGGAAGCAGTTACCTTTTTTTCTGCGCCCAATAGATTTTTCGCTCGGTAATCACCGCATCCAGGTGCATGTCCCAGGGATCCGCCGGAATCTCGTCAGCCTTCTGGCATTCGTAGCCCACGCCGACCAGGAGCGGCTTGCGCCATACCTTGCGGCGCCGCAGATAGGCGAGGCTGGCGTCGTAGAAACCGCCGCCCATGCCGAGACGATGGCAGGCTTCGTCAAAGCCGACCAGGGGCACGAACAGCAGATCGAGCTGCCAGGCGCGCACCGGGCGCGGCGTCCAATGCTCGTGTATGCCGAAGCGGT
>JAUYSN010000091.1 GCA_030696235.1 Sulfuricella sp.
GGGCCAGAGCACTGGGGGCAGGTGGTTTCGTAGAAGGACGGCATTTTCTTGATCGGCGAGCCGATGTCGATCGTCACGGCCTCCGGCAGCACCACCGGCAGGTCTTTCTCCGGCACCGGCACGTCGCCGCAGCACGCGCAATGGATGATCGGGATCGGGCAGCCCCAGTAGCGCTGGCGCGAGATGCCCCAGTCGCGCAGGCGGAACTGGGTGCGCTTGGCGCCCAGGCTCTTGGCTTCGAGATCGATGGCGATGGCGTCGGAAGCCTGGCTGAAATCCAGTCCGTCGTACTTGCCGGAGTTGATGCACACACCGTGCTCGGCGTAGGCATCCTGCCACGGCGCGGGAGTGACATCGCCCGCCGAGGTACGGATCACGGCCTTGACCGACAGATTGTATTTGGCCGCGAAAGCGAAGTCGCGCTCGTCATGGGCGGGAACGGCCATCACCGCCCCCTCGCCATAACCCATCAGCACATAGTTGGCCACCCACACCGGCAGCTTCTCGCCGTTAAGCGGGTGCACCACGAAACGACCGGTGGGCATGCCCTTCTTTTCCATCGTCGCCATGTCGGCTTCCGCTACGCTGCCGTGCTTGCATTCCTCGATGAAGGAGGCGAGCTCCGAATTGTCCAGGGCGGCTGCGGTGGCAAGCGGATGCTCGGCGGCCACCGCCACATAGGTCGTACCCATAAGGGTGTCGGGACGAGTGGTAAAGACCTTTAAGACCTGGTGAGGGGTGAGGGGTGAGGGGTGAGGAGAACCAAGGTTTTCCGCGTAGGGAAAATGCACTTCGCAGCCGAAGCTCTTGCCGATCCAGTTCTTCTGCATGGTTCTGACCTGCTCCGGCCAGCCGGTCAGGTTGTCCAGGTCGGCGAGCAGTTCCTCGGCGTAGGCGGTAATCTTCATGAAATACATCGGGATGTCGCGCTTTTCCACCAGCGCACCCGAGCGCCAGCCGCGGCCGTCGATCACCTGCTCGTTGGCAAGGACGGTCATATCCACCGGGTCCCAGTTTACCGGCGCGGTTTTCTTGTAGATCAGGCCTTTCTCGAACAGCCGGGTGAACAGCCACTGCTCCCAGCGGTAGTAGTCCGGCTTGCAGGTGGCCAGCTCACGCGACCAGTCGATGGCCAGGCCGAGGCTCTTGAGCTGCCCGCGCATATACTCGATGTTGGAGTAGGTCCACGCCGCCGGTGCGACGTTGTTCTGGATCGCCGCGTTTTCCGCCGGCAGGCCGAAGGCGTCCCAGCCCATCGGCTGCAGCACGTTGTACCCCTGGAAACGATGGTAGCGCGCCAGCACGTCGCCGATGGTGTAGTTGCGCACATGCCCCATGTGCAGCTTGCCGGAGGGATAGGGGAACATCGACAGGCAATAGTATTTCGGCTTGCCGGGGATTTCGACGGCCTTGAAAGCGTTGCTTTGATCCCAGAAAGCCTGGGCCTGGCGCTCGATCTCGGTGGGTAAGTATTGCGCTTGCATGAACGGGTGATATTCCTTTTAAACGATACGCGATTATACCCGCGAACGGCTGGCTCGGTTTACGCCATATCAAAACAAGCGCCCTTCACGTTTGCCTCCTCTCCCGCTCGCGGGAGAGGATTGAGGTGAGGGCAGCCCCTCCGGGAGGGTTGGGGTGAGGGGGGGTCGACACGGCCTCTTTATCCCACCTTTCTACCCCCATCCCAGCCTTCCCCTTGTCTCGCCGTGGTCGCTGCGAAGCAGCGGGAACCCGGCGGTGACACTCGCACGAGTGCAAGGGGGAAGGAGAAAAACGGCGGCACCTGAGTAGTTACCTTTATCCTTCCATTCAAGAATCGAATGCCCCGCATAGTGACAAAAGCGGCAGCGCACGATTATACTCGACCCATTCTTATTAATGACTTAAGCAGCGGGAGGAAAACCAGATGTCCAAGAAGCACCCAGTTATCGCAGTAACCGGTTCGTCCGGCGCCGGCACCACCACCGTCAAGGTCGCGTTCGAGCACATTTTCACCAGAGAAAACATCAAGGCGGCCGTAGTGGAAGGCGACAGCTTCCACTCGCTGAACCGAGCTCAATTCAAGGAAGCCGTAAGCAAAGCCGAAGCTCAGGGCAATGGCCATTTCAGCCATTTCGGGCCGGAAGCCAACCACTTCGACAAGATCGAAGCGCTATTCAAGAGCTACGGCGAAACCGGTACCGGCAAGAAACGCTATTACCTGCACAACGGCGATGAAGCCGAAGCGCACAATACCCGTCTGAAACTGAAAACCAAGCTGGGCGCCGGCGAATTCACCCCCTGGGAGGACATCCCCGGCGGCACCGACATCCTGTTCTACGAAGGCCTGCATGGCTTGGTGGCAAACGGCAAGGTGGACGCGTCCAAGCATGTGGATCTGGGTGTCGGCGTGGTGCCTATCGTCAACCTGGAATGGATCCAGAAAATCCACCGCGACGCCAAGGAGCGCGGCTACTCGGCCGAAGCCACGGTGGAAACCATCCTGCGCCGCATGCCGGACTACATCAAGTACATCACCCCGCAGTTCTCACGCACCGATGTCAACTTCCAGCGCGTGCCGACCGTGGACACTTCCAACCCATTCATCGCCCGCGACATCCCTACGCCCGATGAAAGCTTCGTGGTGATCCGCTTCAAGGATCCCAAGGGCATCGATTTCTGCTACCTGCAAAGCATGATCCCCAACTCGTTCATGTCGCGCCGCAACACCCTGGTGGTGCCCGGCGGCAAGATGGGCTTCGCGATGGAAGTCATCCTCGCCCCGATGATCCACGACATGATGGAAGCCAAGAAGAAGAGCAAGAAGTAAACCCTGCGCCTGAAACAACGAAGCCGGGTACGGGCCTCTCCCCTACCCGGCTTTTTTGTGCCTGAAATCCAGCCCTATTCGAACAGCATGGTGACTTCGTGCGTATCGCCATGCCGCTCGATGCTGATATCGTCGCAGGCCCGCTTCGCCAGGTTGATCATGTTGGCGTTATAGGTCTGGATTTCGGCGGTGAAGCCCCGCAAGCCGCGCTTCTTCGCATGTTCCATGAGCCTGAGCTGCATGGCGGTGCCGATTCCCTTACCCTGCCATCCCGGCGCCACCATATAGGCGACCTCCGCCATGTTGGCGGACGGGTTCACAAAGTAAAACGCGCTGCCGATGATGATTTCCTTTCCCTTGGCGCCGTACAGCACCAGGAAGGCCACCTCGCTGTCCTGGTCGACATTGCACAGGCGCTGCGCCTCGGCATCGGAAAGATGGCTCAGACGCCGGAAAAAGCGCGTGTAAAGATCTTCCTTGCTCATGCTCCGGAAAAAACCCTGCAAAGCCGGCGTATCGCCGGCCCGGGTCGGGCGGATCAGCACGGTCTTCTGGTCCCTCAGGAGCAGGCGCCGCTCTTCCCCGGCCGAGGCCGCGCCGGACTTCTTGAGCGACAGCCCCTTCTCGATATAACCCAGCTTCCTGGCCTCTTTCATCAGCTTGCGGCGGAAATCCGGATGGGCGATCCGGATCAGTGCGAGCGCCCTTTCGCGAATGGACTTGCCGAACAGGTAGGCAACGCCGTACTCGGTCACCACGTAGTGGACGTCGGAACGCGCAACGGTTACGCCCTCTCCCCCCAGCAGCCGCGGGCGGATGCGCGACGCCTTGCCGTCCTCCGTCGTGGAGGTCAGGCAGACGATGGGCTTGCCGCCGGGTGACAGCGCCGCGCCCCGGATGAATTCCACCTGGGTCGTCACCCCGCCGCAAAACTGGCCGGCAAACTGGTCAGTGCAGACCTGCCCGGTCAGGTCCACAGCGCAGGCCTGGTTCACCGAAACCATCTTGTACTGCCGGGCGATGGTGTCGACGGCACTGACGCGCTCGATCGACTGGAAGGAAAACAGGGGATTGCCGTCGATCAGGTCGTAAAGCCGCCGCGTACCAAGGCAGTAACTGCCGACAACCATGCCCCGGTACTGGCTTTTGCTGCGGCCGGTCACCACCCCTTTCTCCACCAGTTCGACCAGGGCATCCGTAATCACATCCGTATGCACACCCAGATCGCGCCGGTCGCCGAGATGCCGGAGGGTCGCCTGCGGCAGGCGACCCAGCCCGATCTGCAAGGTGGAGCGGTCTTCGACGAGGCTCGCGACATACCTGGCTATCCGCTCGGTCACCTCGTCGATGGGCGCTGCGGACACTTCGATAACCGGCACATCATGCCAGACCATGCGGTCGAAGCGGC
>JAUYSN010000116.1 GCA_030696235.1 Sulfuricella sp.
GAGGATCGGCTCCAGGTCAGCCTCAGGAATGTTGCGTATCTGGAAAATCCCGGCCTGCGCGACTTCCACCAAAAACAGAGTCTTGTCCTCGGCCAGTTTGGCGGTAACAGTGACCGTCAGCACGGTTTCATAGACGCCCTCGTCCACCATTCCACCCTGATTGTGCAGCTGCACATCAATCTGCGGGGTTTCGCGCTGCATAAAGATGGTCGGCGCATGGGGAATTTCCAGGGACAAATCCTTGACGTAAATTTTTTCGATGGAAAAAGTCGGTTGCTGCTGCTCGTCGCTCATGCAAGATCCCTAACAAATAATTAAATAAAGTTCGTAGGGTGCGTCCCACGCACCATGGTGCGTGGGACGCACCCTACCCTAATGTCGCATCAGCCAGCTTTTCAAATTTGCTGCATCGAGAGCCCCGGCGACCCGGTCTGCTTCAATCCCATTCTTGAACAGCGCCAGGGTAGGAATGCTGCGGATGCCGAACTGCTGCGCCAGGGCTTGCTCCTGTTCGGTATTGACCTTGGCGAAGCGCACTCGGGTTTTCAGCTCGGCAGCGACTTGAGCGAATACCGGTGCCATCATTTTACAGGGCCCACACCATGACGCCCAGAAATCCACCAAAACCGGCAACTCGTTCCTGGCAATAAACGGCCCGAAGCTGTTGGCTGCCAACTCGAGCGGTACACCATCGAGCAGGGCTGAGCCGCATTTGCCACACTTCGGATTCTGCTCCAGGCGCTCATCCGGCACCCGGTTTGTGGCGAGGCATTTTGGACAGACTATGTTCATCGTGGCGCGGAATCCAGTATCACTCAGCCAACAGGGGAACCAGACCGCCGTCTTGATCCAGCTCGGAGAGATCGTCAAAACCACCTACATGGGTGCTGCCGATATAAATTTGCGGCACGGTACGACGGCCGGTTTTTGCGATCATCTCGCCCATCTGGGCAGGGTCGAGATCCACGCGAATCTTGTTGATTTCCTTCACTCCCTTGGTCAGCAACAACCTTTCCGCCATCGTGCAATAAGGGCATACAGCGGTGCAATACATGGTCACGTTCGCCATCTTCATTTCTCCATCGGCATGTTTGCCCGTTCCCAGGCGGAGATTCCGCCCGTCAGATTGTACACTTGCTCAAAACCGTTCTTGCGCAGCACGCTGCATGCCCGTCCGGAGCGCATCCCGCTGCGGCAGATGGCGATGACCGGACGGTTCTTGTACTTTTCCAGTTCTGCATGCTTGGCCAGCTGGCCGAGCGGAACATGCACCGAATGCGGGATATGCCCGGCGTAGAATTCGCTGTCCTCGCGCACATCCAGCACCACGGCATTCTGATGGTTAATCAGCTGCGTCGCCTCCAGCGTCCCGACCGCCTTGATGCCGGAAATGCGGCTACCGATCAACGGCCACAACAGCATCAACCCGCTGACCAGAACCAGCAGGATGATCGCGAAATTATTCTGCATGAATTGCACCCACATGCTCCTTGCGTTTTTTGCATCTAAAAGCGGAGAAGTTTACCAGTAATTTATCGCCTATACTTAGTTTGAGAGGTTGAAATCATCAACCACTATTCAAACGAGCTATTAAATTAATGGGAGGGGCTATTATGGATACCGTTGACGTCCTGATTCACGTTCACCCCGAACTCTCCCCGGAGATTCGGGCAAAGGTAGAGCAGGAGGTAATG
>JAUYSN010000126.1 GCA_030696235.1 Sulfuricella sp.
AATTACACGAATGTTCACGAAAAAAATCAAGATGATTGGCGCGCTATGCTTCGACAAGCTGGAAAGTTCTTTGTTGTCCATTCGTGTAAATTCGTGTTCATTCGTGCCAGTCGTGGTTGCCGACTTTAAGAAATTATGAGCATGACCGACCCAAAAATTATCGTCGCTCTCGATTTCTCTGTGCAGAACGACGCCCTGGCGCTGGTGGACAGGCTCGATCCCAGGCTGTGCCGGCTCAAGGTAGGCAAGGAAATGTTCACCGCCTGCGGTCCGGTGCTGGTGGAAACGCTGATGCAGCGCGGATTCGAGGTTTTCCTCGACCTGAAATTCCATGATATCCCCAACACCGTGGCCAGCGCCTGCAAGGCTGCTGCCCGGCTCGGCGTGTGGATGGTCAATGTCCATGCACTGGGCGGGCGACGCATGATGGAAGCGGCACGCGAGGCCCTGGAAGGCCCGTCGTCGCGGCCCAAGTTGATCGCGGTGACCGTGCTGACCAGCATGGGGCAGGCGGATTTGAATGAATTGGGGATACCCGGCGAGCCGCGCGAAACGGTGCTGCGCCTTGCGAAGCTGGCGCAGGCCAGCGGCCTGGATGGGGTAGTGTGTTCCGCGCAGGAGGCACAGCTGCTACGGCAGGAACTGGGGACGGATTTCTGCCTGGTGACGCCCGGCATTCGTCCCGTGAACGCTGCGCAGGACGACCAGGTGCGCATCGTCACGCCGGTGGAGGCGATCCGCCTCGGCTCGGATTATCTGGTGATCGGTCGGCCCATTACCAAGGCGGCTGACCCCTTGCAGGTTATACAGCAAATCAATTTTGAACTTAGTGGAATGAAACTATGAAAATCAGCGTGATCGGCACCGGCTATGTGGGCCTGGTGACAGGCACTTGCTTGGCGGAAGTGGGCAACGACGTATTGTGCCTGGACGTGGACGTCAACAAGATCAACATTCTGAAGAGCGGTGGCATCCCGATTTACGAGCCGGGCCTGGAGGACATGGTCAGGCGCAATGTGGCGGCAGGCCGCCTGCGTTTCACCACTGATGTGGCAGAAAGCGCGAAGCATGGCCAGATCCAGTTCATCGCCGTGGGTACGCCGCCGGACGAGGACGGCTCCGCCGACCTGCAATACGTGGTTGCCGCGGCGCGTGCCATCGGCCAGAACATGCAGGAATACAAGGTGATCGTGGACAAGTCCACGGTGCCGGTAGGAACTGCCGACAAAGTTCGTGCAGCAGTCCAGGAAGAGCTGAGCAAGCGCGGCGCCCAACTCGAATTCAGCATCGCGTCCAACCCGGAATTCCTCAAGGAAGGCGCGGCGGTGGACGACTTCATGCGCCCCGACCGTATCGTGCTCGGCGTCGACGACGCCCGTGCCGTGGAGCTGATGCGCTCGCTATATGCACCCTTCAACCGCAATCACGACCGCCTGATCGTGATGGACATCAAGTCCGCCG
>JAUYSN010000128.1 GCA_030696235.1 Sulfuricella sp.
GATTACACCAACGGCTTTCACGACGCCGCCAATATCGTCGCCACCGTCATCGCCTCGCGTGCAATGACACCGGCGCAAGCGGTAATGATCGTCGGCTTTTTTGAATTTCTCGGCCCGCTGCTGGGCGGCACGGCAGTTGCCAACACCATCGGCAAGTTCATCCCCCTGGACGACCTGGAAGCCGCGGTATCGCTCACCATCATCCTGTGCGGGCTGGTGGGCGCCATCGTCTGGAATCTGCTGACCTGGTGGCGCGGCATCCCCTCCTCTTCCTCGCATGCGCTGGTGGGCGGGCTGGCCGGCGCGGTGGTGGTGTCGGTCGGGGCCGACCATGTGGCATGGGGGTTCGGCGAACTGTTCCAGAACGGCCGCTTCACCGGGATCACCAAGGTGCTGCTGGCCCTGGTGCTGTCGCCGCTGGTCGGCTTCTGGGCCGGATTCTTTTTACACCGCCTGATGCTGCTCCTGCTGCGCGGCGCAAAGCCGACAATCAACCGGAACCTGCGCCGCATCCAGTTTCTCACCGCCGCCGGCTTGGCCTTTTCCCACGGCGCCAACGATGCACAGAAAAGCATGGGCATCCTCACTCTGGTGCTGCTCCTGGGTGGCTTCATTCACGAATTCGTCGTGCCGTTCTGGGTGATGCTGGCCTGCGCCACGGCAATCACGCTGGGCATCATGTCCGGCGGTTGGCGCATCGTACGCACCCTGGGCTTCGCCATCTACAAGGTGCGTCCGTTGCATGCGCTGGATTCCCAGCTCACCTCAGCCGGAGTGATTTTCGCCGCTTCCCTGATCGGCGCGCCGGTATCCACCACCCATGTCGTCGCCACTTCGATCATGGGCATCGGCGCTTCGGAGCGCCCCAAGGCGGTGCGCTGGGCAAAAGCCGAAGAAATCTCGGTAACGTGGTTGATCACCATTCCCGGCGCGGCGATGGTGGCGGTCGCGTGCTATTTCATGGTACAGCTGGCAATGAAATCGACAGGATGAACATCATGCGCGAAAAATCCAAATTCATTTTGGCCACTATCCTTGACCATGTTTTTCCCAAAGCCCCCGACTTCTTTAAACTGCTGACCGAACAATGCCTTCAGGTCAGCCATTCGGTTGACGACCTGGTCGAATTTCTGAAAACCGGCGACGAAGCGCTGGGAAAGCAAATCAAGCTAGATGAACATGAAGCTGACCTCATCAAAATGCGCAACCTCCGTATTCTGAACGAGGCCTTTTCCACCCCGATCGACCGGGAAGACATCTACCGGGCAATCGCCGACCTCGACCGGATCGTGACCTACTGCAAAACCACCGTCAGCGAAATGGATGTACTCGGGGTGACGCCGGACACCTTCATCGTGGAAAAATCCAAGCTGCTGCAGGAAGGCGTAGACGCTCTGGTGGCGGGCTTCGGCAAGCTGGGTGTAGACCCCCTGTCGGCAGCGGACGATGCCGATATTGCGCGCAAGGCGCAACGACGGGTCGAAAGGCTATATCGCATCGCCCTGGCCGAATTGTTCAAGGGCGACGACTACATCAACATGTTCAAGCGCCGTGAAATCTACCGCCACCTCTCCAACGCCGCCCACAACATGGCGCACTGCGCCAATACCCTGCACGATATTATCGTGAAGATGTGTTAAGGGTTAAGCTGGTGGTAAACGGCTTGCGCCACTTTCAGCAGTTCGGGCTTTTCCAGGTCGCCGGATAGCGCATAGCCGAGCGGCCCGTCGATCCAGTAGAACACCCCGATGTTGTTTTCACGCGCATAGCGGAATGCGGTTTCCCGGCTACCGCCGCCATCCGTCCGCACGTACAGGGTGAGACGCTGGCCGCGCCCGTCCTGGTACATGAACTGTGCCGCCGGGCCGCTGCTGCCGGGCAACAGCCGGCCGCCGACCAGTTCATAGCCGGCCTCACTCAGGTGCGGCACCCTGACCGAAACGCCCAGCCGCTTCGACAGCCAGGCCGCCAAGTGGGCTTCCTGCTCTGCGCCCACTTCCACCGGGTGGCGCACTTCGGGGGTGTACACCACATGGGCCACAGCCGCCTGGCGAACAAAGGCCATGCTGGTGCCGGAACGCACATCCTGCGTGCCGTGCAGGAACCAGCCGAGAGTGCCGCCGATCGCCAGCCACGCCATTACAGCGGCATGGCGCAGCAAGGGCATGCCGCGCCAGGAGGATGGCTGCGGTCTTTGCAGGCGCGGCGGCACCGGCTCGTCCAGCACCGGATCGAACAGGGCGTGCAAGGCCGCATTCTGGCGCCGGTA